>NZ_QSDP01000026.1:0-64014 GCF_003463685.1 Parabacteroides sp. AM58-2XD | reverse complement strand
ATAAAGAACAAATCCTCATGTTCCAAAGAAAAATATATACAGACCTTTGTTCTTGAAATTTAATACCAATGTTTTTAATTACTAACTTAATTCACATAATTCATGAATATGAGACTACTGGTGACCTTTATCTTTTTAGGGATGTTTATGTTTGCTATTGATTCTTATGCCCTGAATAATAATGGGCCTCATGATCCGGCACTGAAAAAAATAACTATCTCCGATCCCGGTCAAAAGCTGGTTCTTCAACTCGACTATTCGGATGGTTGTAAAATAACGCAGTTAAAAGTAAAAGGTAAAAATGTATTATCCGAATCGGGTGTTTATACTGGATTCAGAACCAGGGGAGGTTCTTTTACCTCCTGTTCCGGTCAGGATGGGATTAAGGTGGAAGAGTCCGGAAATAAGATACTTATAAAGAATATCATTTATGGAGATCATTCGATAAGTGTAAATGAATCATGGAGCTTTGACCTGAATGGTGACAAGATCATATGGAATATCAACCGAAAATACAGTAACCTGGCAAAGCTGGAAGAAATGGCTTTCCCTCAATGGAATTTTGCAGACTTAGCCGTCTGGAAGGGAGGAATCCTGGATAACGGAGGAATGGTCTGGTGTAAATATTTGAGAGAGGTAAATGATACATACGGCGTACATACCGGAGGCGTTACTTTCTGGAATCCGGATACGGGAAATGCCTTGCGTATCAAAGCAAAATCGGATGGGAGACAGCTGGCGGCAAAATATTCGCAGAGTGATAAGAAAGAGTTTGTCTGTACTCATTTTGTGACAGATGAAGAATTGGAACCCCGGTATAATCTGAACCGCTTTGTCCATCAGCGAGCAGATGTGTTTACCCCTTTTAATGTTCGGAAAGGCGAGGTAAACATGACGTTGGAAATGGAATATGTCGATTATGCAGTTGCCTATTCAAGAGGAAACCTGCCCGGCATAGATGCGGAAGCGGTTCGTGAGTTGATGAATACGACCGGCAGATACGGGGTGGTGGATAATATGATTGTAGGAGCAAACGGATGGACTACCAACTGGAAATGTTTGCATGAGCCTTTCTTTGCCCAGATAGGAATGGCCTTGAATGACGGCAATTATGTAAAAAATATGTCCGCAACCTTAGACAGTGAGAGGGATTATGCGATAACAGCCGACGGATGTGTCCTTTCCCGGTGGCATAATGCGGATGAAGACCAGATGCCGGGAACATTCAATTACAAAACCGGATATTATGAAGCAAGATGGGGATACACGATAGATTCGCAGACCGGCCATGTGATTAACACAGCGGAACAATTTGACTTGTGTGGCGATATCGAGTGGCTGAAATCTCATAAAGCAGGTTGCGAGAAGGCGCTGGACTGGTTGATCAGAAGGGATTCGAATGGCAACGGCATTTTTGAGATGATGAATAACTCTATTGTCTCCGGTCCATATGGTCCGCAATTACGGAATGGGATGTTATGTGACATTTGAAGTCAATCAACCGGTACGTGTCCGTATTTGTCAGGTGCGGGGGGGCAAATGCTGCTTGTTCGGCATTGTTCCTGGATTAATGGCAGGATTTTATTTTCTGCCATATATCATACCACAGACAGCCAGTATCCCAAGTAGCCCCGTGACAATAAAAGCCCAGATATTGGCTACACGCGATTGGGCTTCCAAAGTATAATCACCAGGTAATAGCCGGTAGGCGTCTATCTTCCAATAAGGAGTTTTTCCTTCGTGCAGGGTGGTATTGGTTGTTATCAACTGGCCCGGCATATTAAGTTCGTATTTTATCTGGTGGTTGAATAACTCTATCGGACGGCATTTCTCTTCAAATAACCGGTTTATCTCATCTTTGTCCTTCTGATGATATGCAGTGGAGAAATAGTTCGTCTGGTAGAAAGTGTCGAGTAGCTGATATATATCTATCGAATCCAGGTCTGTATCTTCTCCTTTACTCATGGCTGATTTTTTGATGGCTTCTTTGTCTGCTTTCAGCCTTGAGATAAAGGTTTTATTACCGGACTTAGCTTCCCATTCCTCAATAGTTTCAAAGCGGATTTCAAACAAACTCTCATTATACCATTTCACGAAACGATCTGTCAAGTCATTCAGCTTATCGTTTAGCTCAAGTCCGTTCATACCCCGTGTTCGAGTTAGGTCGCCCTGAAAGAGCAGTTCTTGTTCTTGCTTGTTCAGGTAATGTTCAAGGGGGATGGGGCCTCTTTCTTCAATTTGACGATAGTTGCATGTGAATGTATAATAAGTATAAAACCATCTGAAATGTTTTTCCAGCTTTTCCTGCGGAACGGCTAACGGCTCCATCCATTTCTTTTCGGGAGTGAGCCGGAGAGGGGTATCCCATATATTCCATGTGCGTTTGACTTTTACATTCAATTGATCCTCTTTGCCGAATGAGTCGCTTTTCTTTCCTAAGATAACAAAAGGGATACTGGGATTCAAAGGAGTCTGTTGCCAGTCCTGAATGGAGAACAGGAAAGGAGAGTGTGAGCCGTCGCCCGCTATAAAAGCGGAGTCTCCGTGTGCATATACTTCACGGTCAATTTGTCCGTCCGGATAAATTTGTGTCACTATCCGGTGATTGGAAGAACAGGAGGCCATAAAAAGCAGTCCTGAAATGATTGATATATATCCTTTTGTTTTCATCTTTTGTTCGTTTTAGTGAATGATGGTTTCTACAGATATTCTCTTGGACAGGAAGAAAGTTTTTCTTTTTGATAGTTCTTCTTTATATTCCTTCCATTGTTCGGATAGATAGCGGCTTTTTTCGAGTAAGCTACTTTCTGGGCTCCAACTATCGGGTAGGGAGTAGGCTTTCCCTTGCCAGATAGCATTATTCGCATAAGATTGTTTCGGGTACTGCTTGTCTTGTGAAAAGAAAATGGTTTCGCTTATCAGAAAACAAAGCAGGAGAGCTGCTGCAATACCGGATATTTTGCTGACCGATAGTAATATCCTGTTTGTTTTACTTTTCCCTTTTGCTTCTTTCAGAAGGGACGTTCCGGAAGGTAAGGTTTTTATTTTGTTCAAAATATCATTTGTCAACTCTTCCGGAGCATTCAAGACTGGTTCGGTATTTTTTAGTTTGTCCAGCCATTTTCCGTATGTTTCATCTTTTCTTTTCATAGGTTGTTCTCCATCTGATTTATTTTCATTCGTATCTGTTTGCGTGCCTGGTAAAGATTGCTTTTGATCTTTTCGGCAGACATGCCGGTGATAGCTTCTACTTCGGATACTTCAAGGCCCTCTACTTCCCTTAGGGTGAACACTAGTTTTTGTTTTGGGGTGAGTTCCTCGGTGAACCGGAGTATCAGGTTCTTTAGGTCTTTGTTTATAAGACTTTGTTCCATGTTCTCTTCAGAAGATAAGGGGAGGTTATCGACAGATGGTCCTTGCATGTTTCCCGAAGGGGTATGTTGCAGAAAGCGCAGGCGGTCGCAACAAATGTTTCCGGTAATTTTATAGAGCCAGGTTGAGAAGCGGTATTCCCGGTTATACTTGTCAAGATTCAACCAAACTTTTATAAATGTTTCCTGTACCATATCTCTAGCCTCTTCTTCATTACAGAGTAAGCGAAATGCCAGTCGGAATACAAGTTGCCGGTATTCTGTGACTAATAGGGCAAAAGCGGTCATGTCCTGCTTTTTGCTTTTATCTATTAGTACTTGTATTTCTTCTTCATTCATCATACTTCTTGTCCGTTTATAATATGATACGTAAAAAAAGGGAGATGGTCGAATTATTTTAAATAAAAAAAGAGGCTCACCTCTAAAGTGAACCTCTTTGCCTTTGTGTGGAGAATATCGGACTCGAACCGATCACCTTTAGACTGCCAGTCTAACGCTCTAGCCAGATGAGCTAATCCCCCGTTGTTTTATTTTCGAGTGCAAATATAGAGTTTTTCCTGATATTAGCACTATCTTTGTGTAAGAAATTTAGAGAAAAAGAATATGATCGTTTATAATACAACATTTAATATAGAGAATGATATCCTTGCCGAGTGTATTGAATATCTGAAAAAGAGTTATATACCCCGTGCGGCAGCTAGCGGATTTCTGCGGACACCTTATCTGCGTCGTATTTTACAGGACGAGACGGAGGATGCAACCAGCTATTCGGTTCAGTTCCATGTAAAGAATCCGGAAACGCTGGAGTATTGGATGCAGTCCGAAGGTCGTGACCTGCAACAGGAGCTAGTGAACCGTTTCGGAACAAAGCTGGTGGGTTTCAGTACCTTATTGGAGGAAATAGACCTGGAGTCATGACGAAAGACCGTGTCATATTGGGTATCGACCCCGGAACAATCGTGATGGGATACGGCGTTCTGAAGATTGAAGGGAATAAACCGAAGCTTGAAGCTATGGGCGTTCTTCAACTGAATAAGTACGAGGACCATTACTTGCGTTTGAAAAAGATATTCGAACGGGTACTGGCCCTTATCGACCAGTATCACCCTGACGATTGGCAATCGAAGCACCGTTCTTCGGGAAGAACGTACAGAGTATGTTGAAGCTGGGAAGGGCGCAAGGTGTCGCTATGGCAGCAGCATTGGAACGCGAAATTCCTATCTTTGAATATGCACCGTTGAAGATCAAGATGTCTATTACCGGTAACGGGAATGCTGCCAAAGAACAGGTGGCGGGAATGTTGCAACGTTTCCTGCATATCCCTCAAGAGTCGATGTTGCCCCAGTTGGATGCAACCGACGGATTGGCAGCCGCTGTTTGTCATTATTTCCAGACAAATAATCCGATTTCGGAGAAGAAGTATAGCGGATGGAAAGATTTCATGGCAAAGAATCCCGGTAAAGTACGGAAGTAAGTAGAGATTACAGCATAAAAAACTCCGGTCCTTGGTTAACAGGAACCGGAGTTTTTTTTATTGAGGAAAGAAATTATCTTTTGCCAAGTTCATGATCCAGAAGGATGGCATGATGTTCGCCGTACAGCTTCAACTTGTCGACGATTGCTTTTGCTGTCGATTCTTCTTCTACCTGTCGCGAACGAAACCGTATAAAAAGTCTTTGGCTGCATGATCGTTGTCTGCTTCTGCAATATCGACCATCTTGTCAATCAGTTCTGATACATGTACTTCGTGTTTGTAGACATGTTCGAATACTTCCAGTGGAGTACCCCATGCAGTCGGAACGACATTGATCTGATTGATGACGATGTCGCCACCGCGGTCGATAGCGAAATCGATCATTTTGTGGGCATGTTCCATCTCTTCTTCAGCCTGTTTCCGCATCCAGTGTGCACAACCGTTCAGTCCTGCTTTCTGGAAATAGATCGACATCGACAGGTACAGGTTTGAAGACCACATTTCAGCTTCTACCTGTTCATTGAAAGCCTTTGATAAGTTCTTACTTAAGATCATAATATTTTACTTTTATTGAGTTGTATTTGTATAAAATAGGTTACAAAAAGTGTGCCAGACTATTTTATACAATACCTTGCGCCATCATAGCTTTGGCAACTTTCATGAAGCCGGCAATGTTGGCACCTTTCACATAGTTCACATAATTACCGTCTTTACCGTGGGCGACACATTGTTCGTGAATAGCGCCCATGATCTGATGCAATCTGGCATCCACTTCATCGGCAGTCCAGGAGATATGCATGGCATTCTGTGTCATTTCCAGTCCAGAAGTAGCTACGCCGCCGGCATTAACCGCTTTGCCCGGAGCAAATAGTTGTTTGTGTTCGATAAACAGGTCGACTGCTTCGGCTGTACATCCCATGTTGGAAACTTCGGCAACGCATAATGTTTTGTTCTCGATCAGCTTACGTGCATCGTCGGCATCCAGTTCGTTCTGTGTGGCGCAGGGCAGGGCGATATCCACTTTCTGTTCCCAGGGCTTCTTGCGGGATAGAAAGTGGCGTTGGGATATTCGTCGGCATAAGGAGCCACGATATCGTTGCCACTGTTACGCAGTTCCAGCATGTATTCGATTTTATCACCCGAAATACCGTCCGGATCATAAACATATCCGTCCGGACCGGAGATGGTTACGACTTTGGCTCCCAATTCGGTCGCTTTCTTCGTTGCTCCCCAGGCTACATTTCCGAAGCCGGAAACGGCAACTGTCTTACCTTTTATATCTATGCCGTGAGTTTCAAGCATTTGATGTACGAAATATAAAGCACCGTATCCGGTTGCTTCCGGACGAAGGATCGAACCTCCGAACTCCATGCCTTTACCTGTAAAAGTACCGGTGTTTTCGCGAGCCAGTTTCTTGTACATGCCATACATATAACCGACTTCACGTCCGCCAACGCCAATGTCGCCTGCCGGAACATCGCGGTCCGGTCCTAAGTTACGCCACAGTTCCATGATAAAAGCCTGGCAGAAACGCATGATTTCTGCGTCGCTCTTGCCACGGGGTGCAAAATCGGACCCACCTTTACCGCCGCCCATCGGCAGGGTTGTCAGCGCATTTTTGAACGTTTGCTCGAAGCCCAGGAACTTCAGGATAGATAAGTTTACCGACGGGTGGAAACGAATTCCTCCTTTATACGGGCCAATCGCATTATTAAATTGTACGCGATATCCTAAATTAACTTGCACTTCACCTTTATCGTCTACCCAAGGTACACGGAAAGTAAAAATGCGTTCGGGTTCAACCAACCGTTCGATGATTTTGGCTTTCTCGAACTCTGGATGCTGGTTATAAACCTCTTCTATTGATAAAAGAACTTCTTTCACGGCCTGCAAGTACTCTTTTTCACCCGGGTGCTTTGCTTCCAGTGCAGATAAAATAACTTCTGTCTTCATAGCGTTTCTTGCTTTTAGGAATAACAATGTGTAGGCAAATGTAGCGAATCCTATGGAATGACCAAGTGTTTTGCTTACTTTTTGATAGTGAATTATATGTTTTTAATCATCCGCAATAAGCAGTTTATAACAATGCCCATCCTAACAACCTTAGGATGGGCATTATTAGGTGATTAGAATGGGCATTGTAACGACCTTAGAATGCCCATTCTAACAACCCCTTGATTTGCAAGGCGTAGGTGCTTGGTGGCAGGCGGGTGGAGGGGTTAAGGTGTGGGGGACATCCCGGGACTATCGTTGCGGACCGGGCGTATCCCGAAACCATCGGTATTGTAGAAGGCCTCATAAGGGGCTATCAGGTTCAGCCCATCACCGCCTCTATTGGTCCATTTACCTCCGGGCTGAATATCATTACGGTGGAACTTCAAGTGGTAAGAGTTTGTCTCATTATCTGCCATATTGAACCAAACATAACCTTCGCCCATGAGATCGGGATCCCCCGTATTCGGATATTGTACAACCTGTGCGTGACCATCATAATCTCGGTAACCGGTGACAGGGAAGATGATGGATTGAATTTTCCTCGTGTCCGTGTAAAGTTCCAAAACTTGCCTGTTTACTGAGCTGCCGGAATAATAGTCCGACAGCATGTTGCTTTCAAGTACATCATACCAGTCATACGGAAATTTTGCATTTCCTCCATGGGTTGTAAATCCGGTGAAAACAGTGTTGTCACCTACCTGATATCCCGGAGCAGGGGTCATAGACCGTCTTATTACCATTATTTGACCACAGGTCGGAATATGATTTGTTTGTACTATAAAAACCTTTCTTATAATCCTTGGGGTCATTGGGCTGTCGCGTAGCATTATGCCATTTGTCAGGATTCTTAACAAGCACCTCAAGGCACTCTATAGTGTTTTTACGGTTTATGTTATTTGCAAATTGCGCCGGTTCATTATAAAGTCTGGGAGGATCATAGTCCCCACTTTCACCATAAGGGGTGGTGCTATCATGAGTCCATCTCTTTTTGTTTTCCCAAAGTTTGTTTGATCCGACAAACGGATCCTTACGTCCCCACTGGTAGTAAGGATGGTCGCCACGAGGAAGGAGAAAATGGGGATATTGCTCAATCGTCCTTATTATCTCGTGCTCTCCTACTTTGAATGTTATATCACATTTGCGGCGCTTATAATATTTTATCTTTTTGTCTCCTGCACACCATCCGAGATTGACAGGCATGACATCGAATGCTTCCTCTTTATGGTTGAGAATCCGGATATCCTTCTCGAAATCTTCGGAACCGAAACGGGTTGCCCAGATGTGCCAGCTCCAGATCGCTTTTGTGCTTCCGCTTTTCCCGTATACTGTACCTCGGTCTATATCGACATACTCATCTTCATCTGCACTTTTGTCAATCAAGGCTATCACGGCATTTCCTTCCTGTATGTTACTTATGTGGAATTTTATTCCACCATTACTGTTAAAAAGAGTAGGATCATATTCTATTTCATCTGGTATGATAAGATTTTCAGCATCCTGCCATATAAGTTTCACACTGACATTGGAAGTTTCTAAGTTTACATTATTATCCTTAATATATGGGGCTGAAATTTTTTTATTAAGATGGTTTACCATGTGCGTTGAAGAATATGCTGTAGTGTTGTATTTTCCATCTGTGATGGCATTTCCATACACGAGAGGAAAACAATACCAGCCGGGAGCACCCACCATGTAGCAGTTGGCGGTATTCTCCACAGTACCTCCTCCATCTATGCCAGAAAGATTATACGGGGAGCCTTCAGAACCTTTGTTTGTAGTAGGAAACAAGCCATTGATTGTGGATTCAGTCGGATCTGTCATGGAGGCAACAAAAGTATATGGTGTCTGTGACCTGTCATCACTAAGAGTACCTTTGGTAAGTGTGAGCCATCCGGAGGTAGTGTTATCTATCTCCCACACCCCGGTCTGCTTATTATACGAATAGTAAGTATAGCTGATTTTCGGGTCTATCCATTCTTTGTCCATGCCGTTCGTAGCATAGCTGGTCACCGTGATTACATTCTGATCACTGAAATCATGGCCGGCGTTTGCCATGGTAGCAGAATAGTCTTGAGCAGGCACGAAAAATTTGCCTGATAGTTCACGTCTTCGGGGTAGGTGACATCCAAATACTTCTCGCCATACTCGATGTGCCAGTCTATGTCATTGCCATAGTCCTTGAAGTTCATCGTAATCTTGTAATGGTGGTTACGGACTAAATCGAAATTATTTGTCGCATTATTTCCAAGCATGAAGCGGTAAATGATTTTACCCTCTGATTTATATTCAGCCGGTTGGCGACATAATATCCTTCCACTTCGAGGTAGGTGCCGTTATCAACCCCGTCTTTTGTCTTGGAGTCAATGATGCCGTCTCCGTCGGTGTCTTGAAGTTTGGATTTGTCTTCATGTGTACCTTGCATATTTTCATAGCAAGGAAGTGCTTTGGCGTTGTCATCATGGAAACTTGTAACGCTTGAATCTTCCCAGATATTTGGAGTAAACGTCTGTGTTTTTGTCACTGTGGGCCAACTGTTGTAGTCGTCTCCCTTTCCATAGCTGATGGAATAGTCTGATGAGGTGCATATGATATTGTTTGTATTGTCAGTATTGTCTGTGTTTTCGGTATTGTCAACATTAACAGCAAAGGAGTTTGTTCCAAGTAATGCACCGGATGCCACATCCTTCAGTACGGCATTCTTAATATAGACCGTGACATCCTCTTTCAGATTCGTTCCGTCGAAATCGACGGTCACTTTCGATACCGCCCTGCGCACCCAGGAATGAATGTTTTTGGTGGTCGGGGTGATGGTAAGGAGTTCGTCGGCTTCAAAACCCTCATTGCCGGGAGTGGTTCCCGCACCGCCCAGTTTGAATACACCGAACATTTCAAGGTCTTTCGTAATATCATCATTCCAAACAAGTTTGAATTTTTTAAGTCCTTCGATGGTTTCTACCTTCGTGAGGTCGCTCTTCTGTTCATCGGATATATTGGCAACGGCATAGATATAGTACTCGCCAGTCTGTATTTCCTTTGTGAATGTGACATGCTCATGCGTAGAGCCTTCTGAAGGAGTGGGGGTGAAATTTACATCCCCGCTGTAATCTTTATTAAGTGTTCCTTTTGAATCGAAGAAGAACACATACAACGATTTTATACCCTTGTATTTCGTCCCTTCAGGGGCTTCGGTACGTGTCTGTACTTTTGTCGTTACAAGCGGTTTGAAAATAACTTCGCCTTTGATTTTAACCTTTGCGTCGGGTATTTCCTCCGTGTTTATAAAGTCGTCCGTGCATCCGACAAATGTGACAATCATAGCCAGGGAAGCCAGGATGATTGAAAAAATGATGTTATGTTTTGTATTATACTGTAACATGATTGTTCATGAATTTTAATGTTCCAGACTCACTTAAGGTATTTTACCCATTCTCCGAGTATGGCTTCTCTCTTTGCATCTGTATCTCCTTCCGACCAGGGATAACGGTTGCCGAGAATATCAAACCAGTATTTCGGATATATATTACTCTTCCCATCCCAGCGTACCTGATTCCAATTTAATCTATCCCATTCGTACAGGATGCGGCAGCACTTCAAATTCAATCCTACCTTCTGCAAAGCAGCATAAACTGATTGGGCGTCAGCGTCTCCATTGGGATCTCCTCCGGAATCAAGCCATACACGCTGCCGTAGGTCATTGAGATAAAAAGCGAGCCAAGGATTCGACCCATCCTTTACCGGTTTATATCCGGTTATCCCTTCCGCTGTGAGCAGATATTTCTTTCGGGTCTCCTTCTCGAAAAAATGGTCAAGTTTTGCCGCTGTCCGTTCGTAATCCGTATACACAAGTAAATACTCTTTGCTATTGATGGTCACAAACGACGCATTGTCATCTCTTCCGAGGTAAAATGGAGTTCTTTTAGTCGGGTCTGTAGGGTTTTCTGTCTGGTCATACCAGCATTTGTTCCCATTTTCATCCTTACCCACTATGTATCCGGTGAATTCCTCTCTCTCCAGTCCATAATCGGGTTTGAGTTCTACCGATGTGAAGGGGATTACATCCACCACAAGCTCATCAGCGTCTTCCGTAAAGATGAAACCTACCACGACATGCGTATTGCGGAAAAGCGAAGCCAGGTGGGGCAATGTTTTGGAAGGATATGTCTTCACCTCTTCCTCCGTTCCGCCTACGGCTCGCTCTTTCGTGCGGACAGTAATGCTGTATTCCTGTAGTTCCAAAGGATTGCTTCCGCCTTTTATCGTCTTGCTTTCCGGCAGGTAGATGGCATTGGATGTTTCGGCCGACGGGGATGGCTGTGCGTCTGTAGCTGCCGGTATTTTCAGCGAGGCATCAACTGTGGCAGTTGATGTTACAGAAGTTGGCACTTTATAGTCGGTCAGCCATTTATTGTCTGTGCCACTTTGTGAGGCGTTGGCTTCGTATCCCATCCAATCGATCCAGTCTTTCTCTAAATCTAAGGACTTATATGTTACGTTACCGTCCGTTTTCGTTTCTTCGACTACCCAATACTTGTCGTCCTTCTTGTTCACATGGGGCATCAGGTACATCTGGTCGGTTATTACCCCGTTGATATCGATGCCGGTCACGGTGATGTCTCTCTTTTTCGATTGGTTGGTGAACTTGAAAGAGAACTTGGTGGCTGCCCGTACCAGATATAATGGGTCCGGGTATGTCAACTTACCGTCTGGGAACTTGTTGAGGGGCGGTACATCAATCTCATACAGGGCGGTCATCGGCAGGGCGGAAGGTGTGTATGAGTAACCTGAAGTGGATACATCAAACACATAGTTGTCTACCGGTACCCGGCCCGTATCGTCCGGAATGAACTGCTTGTCGGTAAAGTCAAGCGGTTTTCCATCAGCACCGACCAGGCTATTTCCGTTATCGTTTGATTCATTCGCGATCAGATAGATTCTTTTCCGGCTGTCGGGGGCGACTTCGAAGGTATATTTGTTCGACAGCTGCGATCCCCAAGAAACGGTTTTGTTATGTTCCACCACCCACGCAGCGTTTTCCGTTCCTTCCTCCTTCCCCTGCGAGACAATCACGATGCGCAGCGTCTTGACACGATCGTCTGCGACCGGCTCTTCACCCGCACGGGTAGAGATTCCGGCCAGGGTCGCCTGGAACGTGAGGAATATATGGTTGCCATCTTCTTCTTCGCGCGGGAATTCGGGCGTTTCGTTCGAACACGCGACGAATCCCAACAGGCCGCAAAGGAGGAGGCATAATATACTGATAATATGTCGATGTTTCAAATTCATTTGTTATCGTTTTACAAGTCGAAATCGTTCAGCCGGATCACCCAGTCTTTGACCTGGATGACATAGCATCTGTAACCGATGATGGGATCAGGATCGGGGTCCGGATCAGGATCAGGGTCAGGATCAGGATCGGGATCAGGATCGGGGTCTGGATCAGGATCGGGGTCTGGGTCGGGATCAGGGTCAGGGTCAGGGTCAGGACCTGGATCCGGGTCCGGGTCCGGGCAATCGGGGCAGTAGGTCGGGGTCAGGAAGAAGATGATGGAGTATTCGTCCTGGCGGTCGAGGTATTCCTGCGCCGATATATTGTGTCCCTCCATCTGCGTGAGGAGGAGGTAGTTGTTGAGGTTGACGTTGATCACGTCCTCTTTCCATTCCTTGTGGCGCACGATGAGGCGGTAGTTCCGGCGGGCCATCAGGCGCATGGTGTTCATCTCGGCGACGGCGACGGTCTGATTCACCGGTTTGCCCATGAGGCTGTCGCCTTCGGCGATGTTGACGTTTTCCGTATAGTAAGGCAGGTAGGTGATGGCGGGGTCGGACAACAGTTGGTTGTCATAGTCCATATAGCCGTTGTCAGCCACGATGCGGAACGTGAAGTCGCGCACGTCCATGCAGTTGCCGTCGGTGTCTTGCAGCACGAGGCGCACTTTGTTGGTGTTCTTGGCGAGCGAGATGGTGTCGGCTTCCGGAGCGTCGCGGGTGACGGTGAGCGTGTCGAGGCTATGCCACAGGGGCGTCAGCTCGTCGGGCTGCGTCGCGTCGTCGCGCCGGAGGGTCTTCACGCGGCAGTCTTTGTCGACCGAGGTTTCCTGCGGTGCGGGCCACTCATAGCACTTGTCGTCCAGTCCTGCCCAGGTGACCACCCGGTAGGTGCCCGGTTCGAGGTTGAGGGCGATGGAGTTGCGGCTGTCCAGTTCGCTTTTTTCAATGCGCCGCTGGAAGAGGTAATGGCCGTCGGCATCGTGGAAGAAGAGCGTCAGGTAGTCCACTTCGTGCTGCAAGGCATCGGCAAACTTCATGTTGTAGTCATATTTGAAATGTAGCCGGTATTCACATTCGGGCAGCGAATCGTCGTGGATATAGTTGCACGCACAGAAGCCTGCCACCCAGACGGCTGCCGCGACCAGCCCTTTACAAGTATGAAATATACGGTCCATAATCTTGAATCTTTTTGTTGTTTCTTATTCGTTCCTCCTCCCGGTATCTCTCCGGCGGGGAGGTGAGGGCATGCCCTCCAAAGAGGGGCTGTGCCAGCACAGCCTACTCTTGAGTGATGTTTTTGTTACAGGATGATATCGCCGTTATCACGGATTACCCAGTCTTTGACATAGATTATTACATTGAAGCGGTATTCCTTGGTTTCGTCATCTTTATCCGGATCCGGTTCGTCTGTGCCTGACAAACCTAAACCGCTGATATCGGTTACAACCATATCATAAATGTTGTTGCGCACGATGCCGAACTCCATGATACCCATCTCGGTCGGCTTGCCGTTATTGGCATGTCTGATCCAGTAGGGATAGTAGGTTACGCCGTCTTTATATTCTTTCACGTTGGCATAAACATGTTCTGCCTGATTTGTAGCAGCCAGGTAATCATCTATATTGTCACTTGCGCTAAACGTCGTATTTTCATTATAATTCCCTTGTTTATATGTAGCTATACGAGCTCTTAGATACCGGATATAACCCATTGGATCGGAATCAGTGCCTTGATAGAATGCGCTATTCTCGAATTCAGATATTTTTATTCCCCCTATGTTTGCTGTTTTAAAATCATCATAACCGTAGATTTTTGTTTGTGGTCCCAACGTAGCCTGCCTATTCCAAACAAATTCATTGAATATTGCTTCAAAATTTTGATAGACATTTGATTGATAGACCAAGAAATTTTTACCCTTAGTTTTCGAGGTTATCTTTCCTTCTGTCAAGTCATCATAAATCACATCAATGGGTCTGACTTCTTTCCCTGTACCGTCTTCCTTATCTGCAACTGCGTTCCACTTTAGCGGAAAATAAGTGGCTTTAAAGAGGGCACCGGTTGAATACCCGTTCTTGGAATAGGTGACACTTGTCGTATTTTCCATCGTGTAGTCGATCAGGATGCTGGTGTCGTTTGGGTCATTGTTTTGTGGATTTGCATTTAACATTCTTGTATTATCTAATGTACCCCATAATGCATCAAAAGATGCACCTTTAAACACATTGCTATACTTCAGTCCGGGAACAGGATCTGTAGCAGTCAGCATATAAGGAGCTCCTTTTGGGTCGTTTTCAGCTGCTATATTGCTGTAATCTGTAATTGTAGATGGCTGTTGAGTTTTATTTCTTGTCCACGGGTCGATTACATAGTTTGTGCCGGGATATACATAGCCGGCTCCAGGAATAGCCTCTTTTTTCATTGTTTCATCACCTAACCATGAGTCATCGCCTTCGGTTAAGGCAGAAATGTCATTTGATGTAGTTTCCAATGTAACCCGCTTCAATAGGTAAGAACCGGATGTCAACTTGTTTACGAGTGCCACATTATCGAGACGTACTTGGGCTATTGTTTCCTCTGTGCCTTCGTCATCAGTTCTCTTAATCGGGTATATGTAGTTCTCTATTTCGGGTTTATTTTCGACAGGTTTGATGCGAACCTTGGCAGCCAGGCGTTCTACGTGTACTTTGACTTCCGGAGCATTGCTTTCTGTTGCATTGGCATCCAATGTGACAGTTTCGCCATCTTTCATATGTGATGACATGATGAAATCTCTTTGAAGTCCCTCTACCGTATGATGAATTTTATCAACCAACAAATTGGCTAATTTGGTAGCGGTGATATCTGTGGTGCTTTTGATTGTTTCTGCCAAACTATTATCACGCCAGTTGGTTACGGTTATCACTCCGTACGTGTTTTTGTCGAAATCTTCATCATCTGTCGCTGTTACCAATACTGTTACGGATTTATTGTGCAAGTTTCCATCACCAGGGTTCATAGAACCTGACGTTTTTGCGTAACCCGCTCCCACGATTTTCGATGATTCTTTGAATTCCGGCTCAGTCAATGTGTTATTTCCACCGCTTCCTGATTCGTTTTTGTAAAGAATGACTGTTACATCACTTACAATATACTCATTTACCTTTCCCACTTCGTGGCCATCGCCATCTTCACCACCGGTAGGGGGAATGTCTGACGCAGGAGGATCGGCGCGTGTCACGACACCGGTATTGACCGTTACTTTCATGTAGGTACTCGAGCCGTTCCCATTGGGGTTCTCGTTACCTTTGCCCGGATTATCCAAGTCGTCCGAACAGGACACCGCCGCGAATGCGAGGGCAAGTGCCCATAATGAATAATGTTTAAGTTTCATATACTTTGTTTTTTATGAATGAATATTTTAATATCTCTGTTAATCAGTTGTTTAAACCTTTTGGAAGCACCCCTCCGAACACTGCCGCAGTGCCCCTCTGACGACTGCCGCAGTGGTCGGAACACGACTGCCGCAGTCGTCAGAGGCCTTCTTCCGGGGTGGCGATCATTCGATTTCCGGACGATCGCTGCCTCCTTCTTCTTTGCTTGATTCATCATCCTTTTTGACGCGGGTGAAGGTCATGCTGTCGCGCACTGCCTGTATCGTTTTCCCGGGGATGAACGAAATGGAAGGGCGTTTCATCATGGTGGCGGCATCGAATTCTTTTTCGGTGGCTGCTCCCTTGCTCCCTACTACCGGGCGGAAAGTCCCTAACTCGCCGGCTTGCACTGTGCGACCCTCCTTTACGTGGCGGGCAATGTGGCGGGGCAAGCGGTCGAGACACGATTTGACATCGGCACTGGTCAGGGTTGTTTCCTCTGCGATAGCTTCGCATAATTCTTCGAAGCCTACGGTTCCGTTGTTGACCAACTGGGCATAAAGCTTGGTTGAGCCTTCGGGCGCATCCTTCGAAAAGTCTTTGCGCAGAACTAATTTGTACTTAGCACTCATGGCATTACTTTTTTGAGGTTAATAATGTGTATTCAATCATCTGCTTGACTTGCTCCAAATTGGCGGCTGCGGCATCTGCCACTTCGGGGTTGCCGGTCAAACGTGTGAGAGTCTTTTCTGCTTCCGTCCATTGTTCGCCGAGCATCAAGAGGATGGCTTCCGCCAGTTCCTTATGTGCCGAAGGGGTGGCCTTGGCCAGGTAGCGGCGGGCGCGGTCGGGTTGCTTGTTTTGCAGGGCGATGTTGGCGGCGTTGAGGTTCGACACCGGGTCGTCGGGATACATGCGGACGGCTATTTCGAACACCTCCTTGAACTCGTCGCTGCCGGCCGGGTAGCTCAGTGCCACGCGGTGCATCTCTTCGAGGCTCAGTTGCGAGGGGGCGCGATGGATCAGTTCGCGTGCCTCTTCGACGGTAAAGTTGCGTATGTTGTATTCCACCACATAGTCCGAACGGCGCAGGGCGGGATAGATTTCTGCCAGGATCTGCTTGTAGACGGGCAGCTGTTTCAATTTGGCTTCGCGGGCATCGAAGTCAGCCGGTTCATCGGCACGCACGATGGCGAGGGCTTCCGCTTTCCCATCGAGCGTCGACGCTTCGAGGCGTTCCTCCAACCCTTCCCAGTCTTCCGGCTCGGCGGTGACGTCGTAGGTGGTCTGGTTGTTGAACTTGTACAATCCCATCACGTAGTTGAGCAATGCCTGTGCACGTCCTTCCGCCAGGCGGCGGTTGTTAGCGTAGGTACCTTCGGGCGACGCGAAGCCTTTGATGGCCAGGCGGGTGATGGTGGCGTAGTTGTTATCTTTGACGGCATCGATGGTCTGCCGGATGGCAGCCAGCTCGCTGGGGTTCTTGCGGTAGTCGGGGTATATCTCGGTGCGGTTGACCGGGAAGTCGAGATATGCCTGCCCGTTGAGTGTACGGCGTTTCACCTCTTCGGCAGCGGGTGCGAGGAAGGCAGGCACTGGTTTCAACACGATCGGTTCGATGAAGTTGATCGGGAAGAGCGTCGAACGGTCGTTCTGCAGCGTTTCCCATCCGCAGCCGCATTCGTCGGTGACGAGGGCGATTTCGGCGCGTTTCATCCATGGGGCCATCGGGGTACGGGCGGTGTAGCCGAAGGTCTGCGACTCGCCGTTCGTGCGGCGCAGGGCGTATTCGCCGTGGGTGGCGTAGGTGCGTCCCGTGCGTTCATACAGGATATGGCGGTCGCGCCCGTTGAGGATGATCGGGGTGAGCGGGCGGATGCTGTCGCCCGAGGCGACGACCGGGGTACAGACGATGCTGCGGCCCGCGGGCACGTCCACTTCGCTGAAGTCGAGCGTCATGCCGACGAGCAGCGTGCCTTCCGATTGCTCGACGTTCTTGTCCTTGACTTTGATTTCTTGTGCCTGCAGGGCGATTGTTGCCAACAGGCTTGTTGCTATGAGTAAAGACTTGTTCATTTTCATAAGGCGGCGACGATTAGAATTGGTAAATCAGGTTGATGGCAGCCTGTGTGGGGCCGAAATAGTGCTTCTTTTCGTACCCTTGCCGGCGTCCGCAGTTGGTGCAGGGGTATTTCTCCGATTCGAGGTAGAGGTAACCCACGCCGACGGTCGCTTCCAGGTTCCAGTGTTTCGAGAGCAGGAACGAGTAGCCATAGCTAACACCTACGCCCGCGCCCCAGCCCTGGTGACGTTCGCCTTCGGTACCCAGCAGCTTGATGTCCGATACATTATATAATAGGTAGGGGATGTGCAGGCCGATGAAGTGCTTATAGGAAGTTTCGCAGAACCAATAGCGCAGTTCGGGATGCAGGCGCAGGTGTTTGAGCGATTTGCCGTAGCTGCCGTCGTCTTTCTTCCCGTCAAATGGGTTGAGGCCCGCTTCGACGTCCAGGCTCCAGTGGCGTGCCAGGCGAAATTCCACACCGGCATTGAATGTTCCCATTACTCCCCAATAAGGGATGTTGGTCTTGATCCCGACGGTCGAACCTCTTTGTCCGGCTAACCTGTTTTCCTGGGCGTGGAACAGCAGGGGGAGCGTTGAGAGAAATATCATGATGACAAATTTTCGTATCATACCTTCTATAATTTGATTGTTATTTGATATTCTTTTTTTTGCCGAGCGAAGCGGCCAACTCAGGTTCGTGTGTCCGTAGGTAACGGCGGAAGGTATCCGCGTCTACCCCGAACTCGGCAGCCGCATGGGTGACCGGGCGCGGACGAGCTTTCAGGCTTTCGATGGCCGGGGCATATTTGGCGGCGGTCGACTTGAGGTAGCGTTTGCTTTGGCTCAGGTCGAGGTCGTATCCGTTACAACCGGCTTCGGGAACGCCACCCCGCCGTTCGAGCATCAGGTCGCGGTGCCACATACGCAGGTGGTTACGGAAACCTTCGAGCGTGACGCCGGTACGGGCAACGATCTCTTTGGCGGTCAGGTGAGTCGTTCGGTAAAGTTCGACCGACTCGCGGTATTTCTCATACGTGCCGAAGGAGGGTTCGGCCGCACGGCCGTTGCTCTCCGGCTTATCCTCTTTGCAGCGGTTTGCCGTTGGTCGGTAGAGGGTGCTTTTTTGTTTCACCAAGTCTTTGTGGTAGAAGCGCAGGTACTGGCTGAGTCCACCGAGCGAGACTTCGCACTCTTCGGCGATGGAGGGCAAGTTGCGGTCGGTGTTGCGGAACAGTTCGACGGCACCGGCATATTCAACCACGCTTTCGGGGCGTACCCCGCGTAGGAAGTTGTCACCGAAGCCGAGGCGTTCCCTTGCCTTTTCGCGCCGTTCGAGGATCTCCGGGTAGTGTAGTCTCAACTGGTTGCGCAAGGCTGTCCCGTCGTGCCCGAACATACGGGCGATCTGTGAGACGTTGTATTCGATGTAGTCGAAGTCGTCGCAGGCTTCGATGGCTTGTTTGTATTTTTGGTGGGCGGCAGGTGTCTGGCCCCGCTTGCCTCGTAGTTTGCCGTCTTCCGTGAAGAAGGCACTCTTCTCCGGTTCGGCATTGTTTCGTTTGAGTACCAGCTCCCGGTAATGCCGCCTCAAATAGACCCTGAAACCGGACAAGCTGACACCGCACTGTTCGGCAATTTCCTTGCCGGTCATGTCGGTGGTCGCATACAACATGACTGCTTGCGAATATTTTCCGTAAGAAATGTCAAATGTGACTTGTTGTTCTATGTTTTTTTCTTCTTCCATCCGATACCTTTGGGTAGTAACTTATTTATGAAATAAGGTGGACACACAACAGTCCTTATTTATGAAATAAGTTTTTCGTAGGGAACTTTATGGTCCGGGGAACGCGGATGGAGGCGTGCAAAATAGCAATTACTGAACGCAGACGACTCAGAACGCGCAGAGTTACGCAGACTATTTTATTAAAAATTAATCTTGTCTGCGTTGTTCTGCGCTCTGTCTGCGTCGTCTGCGTTCCTTGGGTAGGTTTTCATGTTCATAAACGGACGAATCAAGCAATAAGAAAGCAGGAGGGCCTTTTGTCTGAAAAAGTCTCCACATATTTTTTTTGTTTCCGCATTTTCTACTACTTTTGCTTTCGATATAAGGAAATATTTCCCTTAATCCAAGCGAGAAACATCACTAATCTTCTGATAGAAAACTTGTTATAGGCTATATATCCTTATTTCATAAATAAGGTAATATTTTGCTTATCCCCTGTCAAACAGTCTGTTGATCGGGGCGGAAACTATCCGGTTTGCCTTCGTCAATTCCGACACATCCAATTCACTTAAATAATAACGGGTCGTTTTTTCCGAACTATGTCCCAGCCCCTGGCTGATAACGGCTACAGGGACACCTGATTGTAGAGCCGATGACGCCCAACTATGCCGTATCACATATGAAGTGAAAGGAACGGGGATATTGAGTTTTTCACCGACCGTTTTCAACTCTTGATTGTGCATGGCCAAGCAATGTTTATATTGCGAGTGGGTAGGTGAACTCGACGGGAGGATGGGGAAAAGGAATTGCCTTTCTCCGTTTGCGGGCGCATATTTGTGAATGATCTGCCACATGCCGGTAGTGATTTCCATACGGATCTGTGCCCCCGTCTTCCGCCGGTTATAGACCAGTTCGCCATTGCGGATATTGTTTGCCGTCAGGTAGGCATATCGACAAACGGCATCCCGCAAGCCAAAAAACTGAACAGGCACAGGTCTACTGCCAATTCCTGACTACGTGAACCGTCGGTTGTAAGATTGCCCAGTTCACGGATAAGGGTGACGGATATGGCCCGTTTGATGGTCGGTTCCCGTTTTAGTTTTATTCCTTTGAAGGGATGTTCGGCAGGGTGCAACAAGCCATCGTAGCAGGCGGCATTATAGATGGCGCGCAAACTGCTCAGGTAGGAGTTGATTGTGTTCGTTGCCAATCCTTTACTTTGTAAATAGGCGGTAAAATCGGAGACCAGGGTTCGGGTCAGGTTTTTCATGCGAAACTCCGTATTTCCTGTAAATCTTAGAAAATGATTGACGGTAACCTGGTAAAGTTCTGCTGTACATGTCTTGTTCAACTCCTTTTTCTGTTGGATACGCATGTTAGCATATTCGAGAAGCGGTAATGTGGAAAAAGTTTTCTTTCGTGCCATAATTGTATTTTATTTAAATGATTATGATTGCCGAAATAAATAAAATACGAATGAATGGTTCTTAATATTTACGAATTGGAAATATTTTCCTTATTTTTGGGCGCATATAATTCTATGAAATCATTATGAGCGGAATACCGGACTTTCAGAACCTTGTGTTTAAAGACACATCATTCGCCAATCTAATGAATAAGCGTATATATAATGTACTGCTTATCGCTACAAAATACGACGCCTTTATGCTGGAAGACGACGGACGGGTAGATGAACAGATATTCAATGAATATACCTCACTCAGCCTGCGTTATCCTCCTCGTTTTACCCAGGTGACAACGGAAGAAGAGGCGCTTGCCGAACTAAAAGATCGTAATTTCGAATTAATCATCTGTATGCCGAATATGGATAACCGCGATATTTTTGCGGCGGCAAAGGAGATAAAGATACATTATCCGAATATCCCGATCGTGGTGCTTACTCCTTTTTCGAAGGAAGTGTCCAAACGTATTGCCAACGAAGACCTGAGTGCGATAGATTACGTATTCAGTTGGCTGGGCAATGCCGAGCTGCTGTTGGCTATTATCAAACTGATTGAGGATAAGATGAATGCACCCGACGATACGGCAAGTGTTGGGGTACAGATCATCTTGCTGGTGGAAGACTCCATCCGTTTCTATTCGTCTGCTTTGCCCCATCTGTATAAATTCGTATTGGAACAGAGCCAGATGTTTGCGAAGGAAGCGTTGAACGGTCACCAGCAAACCCTCCGGATGCGTGGTCGTCCGAAGATTAAGCTGGCCCGTACTTATGAAGAGGCTGTCCGTATTTTCAATCAATACCGGGATAATATGCTCGGTATCGTTTCGGATATGAGCTTTATGCACGATGGGGTGAAAGACCCCTATGCCGGGTATAAATTCGGGCGGTATGTCCGCAAGACCGGGTTGATCATACCTTTCGTGTTGGAATCGTCCGAGTCAAGCAATAAAGTATATGCCGAAGAGTTGGGAGCCTCGTTTATCGATAAGAATTCGAAAAGTTACCCGCAGGATTTGCGTAAGAAGATCATGCAGCGTTTCGGGTTTGGCGATTTCGTAATCCTGAATCCGCAGACGAAGGAAGAGATTATGCGTATCAAGGATTTGAAGGACTTGCAGAAGAAAGTGTATCAGATTCCCGACGATTCGCTGGTCTATCACCTTTCGCGCAACCATTTCTCCCGTTTCTTTTATTCGCGTGCCATGTTTCCGCCGGCAGAAGTGTTGAAGCGGGTCGATGTTAGCGATTATAAGGATATGGATGAAGCACGCAAGCTGATCTTCGACCTGATTGTGCAGTACCGGCGCATGAAGAACTCCGGAGTGGTGGCTATCTACCAGAAAGAACGTTTCGACGAGTATAGTAATTTTGCCCGTATCGGTGACGGTTCGTTGGGAGGAAAGGGTAGAGGACTGGCCTTTATGGGTGCTATGGTTAAGCGTTATCCCAAGCTGGAGACGGAGAACTTTAACACGAATATTCCGAAGACCGTAGTGATCTGTACGGATATCTTTGATGAGTTCATGGAGACAAATGAACTTCTGCCCGTCGCCCTGAGTGATGCGGATGACGAAACGATATTGAAATACTTTCTTCGTGCCAGTCTGCCGGCCAGTTTGATCGATGATCTGATGGCATTCTTCGATGTGGTGAAAAGCCCGATAGCCGTCCGTTCGTCCAGTTTGCTGGAAGATTCGCATTATCAACCGTTCGCCGGGATTTATTCTACCTATATGATTCCCCGGTTGGAAGATAAATATGAAATGCTCCGCCTGCTGAGCGATGCGATCAAGGCTGTTTATGCATCTGTCTTTTACCGTGACAGTAAGGGATATATGACCGCTACGTCCAACCTGATCGACCAGGAAAAGATGGCGATCGTTTTGCAGGAAGTGGTGGGAAACCGTTACAACGATCATTTCTACCCGACTATCTCCGGCGTGGCTCGTTCGCTGAATTTCTACCCGATCGGTAATGAAAAGGCGGAAGACGGAATTGCCAATATTGCCCTCGGTCTGGGTAAATATATCGTAGATGGCGGACAGACGTTGCGTTTCTCTCCCCGTCATCCGCACAATATCTTGCAGATGAGTACGATGGATTTTGCTCTCCGTGAGACGCAAACCCGTTTTTATGCACTTGACCTGAAGAACCTGGCGGAACAGTTCTCTATCGATGATTCGTTTAACCTGCAACGATTAGGATTGAAGGAAGCCGATGCGGACGGTTCTCTGAAATATATTGTTTCCACTTACGATCCGTATGATCAGATTATCCGTGACGGTTATTATCCCGGTGGTCGTAAAATCCTGTCGTTCGTAAATATTCTCCAACACGACGTTTTCCCTCTGGCGAAGACGTTGGATGAGTTACTTCGCATCGGGCAGGCCGAGATGGGACGTCCTGTTGAAATAGAGTTTGCGGTAAATGTCGATCCGAACAACCACGACAAGGCAACTTTCTATCTCCTTCAAATTCGTCCGATCGTCGATAATAAGGAAATCATGGATGAAGACCTGACGCAAGTCGGTAATGAGGAAACGATCCTTTCGTCCACCAGCGTGCTCGGTCATGGCATCGTGACGGATGTGCAGGATATTATCTATGTAAAGAGCGGTGCTTTCAACTCGTCGAACAACCAGTTGATTGCCTATGAAATAGAAAAACTGAACCGTCGTTTTACGGAAGAAGAGAAGAATTACGTGCTGGTCGGTCCCGGACGTTGGGGAAGCAGTGACCATTGGCTGGGGATTCCGGTGAAGTGGCCGCATATCAGCAATGCCCGTGTAATCGTGGAGTGTGGTTTGGAAAATTATCGTGTCGATCCAAGCCAGGGAACGCATTTCTTCCAGAACCTGACATCCTTCGGTGTCGGATATTTCACCATCAACCCGTTTAAAGGAGACGGTTGGTTTGACGAGGAGTATCTGAATGCCTTGCCGGCTATCGAGGATACCGAATATCTGCGGCATATCCATTTCGACAAGCCAATCGTCATTAAGATGGACGGAAAGAAGAGTTTGGGTGTGGTGCTTAAGCCGGAATGAGATAGTATATAACAAAAAAGTCATCTCATGCATCAAGCAGAGATGACTTTTTTGTTATATGGCGCAATGATGTATCAATCTTTCTTCTTAATGAAGTCTGACGGGTAATTCACCTTGTTGATGATCTCATTATCTTTCAGGCGTATCCAAGTTTTGAAACCATTCTCACCTTCCGTCATTTCAATCACACGGGCGCCATTTGTCAGGTTGTTGTAAACAGTGTTGCCACCGGTATAGCGGCCGTAAGCTAGCAGGATGCCTTTCCAGTAAACGGCATAATCATCGTCGTGGTCGTGACCAACGAATACTCCCTGTATATCGCCCATTTCTTTCATGGAAGCGAACAGTCCGGAGTTGAGTTGCGGAGCGCAAGCCTTTTCCTTACGGGTTCCTACCAGAATGGCTGTTTCATCGGAAGCCGCCTGGTTGTATTCCGGCAGAGCAATATGGAAGAATGCCAGTGAAGGAACCGGGGTACCTCCGTTTTGTTTGGTATATTTGGCACTGTTCTCACGATACCATTGGATCTGGTCGAATTTGATATAATCGTATCCGCCGATGCCGTTGATCTGGGAGTATGAATGTGAATCCATGCAATAAAGGATGGTAGCATCCTTACTTCCATCCGATGATTTGATCGGCAGGATATAATTGCTTGCTCCCGATACACCTTTTACAGAATCTGTCAGGTTGTAAGGGATCGTTTTAATGATGTCGAACAATTCGGTGCGTGTCAGGCCCTGTTCGTTGTCGTGATTACCGAATGTGATTCCAAAAGGAATCTTACGGTCGGAGGCCAGTTTTAAGACTTTCCGCATGCCTTCTTCGGCTGGTTTTCCGTAGATAACATCGCCGGTGAAAAGAACCAGGTCCGGTTTTTCTGCATCCAGCACTTCATTGATCCTTTCAATCGAAATGGCCGATTTAGGATTCTCATATATATAATGTACGTCAGTAAACTGGACGATCTTGAACTTTCCGTCTTTATTGAACTTCAGTGACGGCTGTTGGGCGTTACCGTTCAACAGGCCACCCAACAGGAATAATGCACTTATAAATAACTGTTTCATTGTTTTCTCTTATTTATTTGAATACCGGCATCGGACGTCCGATCCATACCTGAGGCTGAGTCAGACCTAATAATTTAGCCAGTGTGGAAGCACAGTCGAACTGCATCATGCTGATGTCGTCAAAGCAATAGCCTTTCTTTACGTTCTTTCCTGCAATGATGAACGGAGTTTCCATCTCCTGCATAGTCTTGCCGCCATGTCCTTTGTTGATACCGCCGTGGTCGGCTGTGATAACGAAAATAGTTTCATCCATCATGCCGGCTTTTTTTACTGCTTCAACGATCTGTCCGATATAACTGTCCAGTTCTTTCAGCGTTTTGTAGTAAGAAGGGGTGTCATGTCCGTCTGCATGACCTACATGATCCGGATTATCAAAAATTACGGCAAACAAATTGGGCTTTTTTTCAGTGATATATTTAACAGCCATTTCAGTCAGAGCCGTTGGATTCTTATTGTAATCCGGTCCCTGAGCATGATAACTGAGTGATAATGTGTCTACCAGATATTTGATTCCGTCCCAGTCATAGATACAACCGATCTCTGCTTTCGGGGCGGCGTCGCGGTATAGCTGGAATACTGTCGGGAAGATACCGTGCTGATTCAGTTCGCGTGAAGGAAGCTCAGGTGTTTTAGAGCCCCATTCGGTATATCCGTGAATCTCCGGACCTGCACCCATAAACATGGAAGCCCAGTTCACAGCACTGGAAGAAGGTAATACGGAACGTTTTTTCAAGGTATAAGAACCGTCTTTCATAAACTGCTTGGTGACGGGCATCTCTGCTTTTTCCACACTATAAGCACCCCAGCCGTCCAGGCCGATCCAGATTACGTGTTTGGCTTTTGGTTTGGCTGCAAAAGCCGAACTGATTGTAACGATGGCTAAAACCAGAATAAGTAATAAATTTCTTTGTTTCATGATATGTGTTTAAATTTTGTATTAGTTCACCAAAGGTATGTATAATTGGCTCGAATACCCAATTATCATAAGTTCTTTTATCATTATTTTATAGTAATATCGAATTGATCGTACGACTCGGTCCTCCAGGATTTATCAGCCGTTGTCGGGGAGATAGCGAAGAGGGGAGAGAATGTTTTTATCTTGATCGTCTGTCCGTCAGGCATAAACTCCATAATCCGTAACCAGCCGTCACCTCCGTTGCCATGCCAGAAACCGTCGGCCGTCTGGGCGTTGAACATCATCTGCGGAATATCTTTGCCGGCTGCATTCTTTTCGATACTGAAACCTACATTATCTTTATACGGAGCAATTTCACATTCATGTCCGCAAATGACCATGCATATGTTTTTGGACGGGTAGACCAGCTTTTGCCAGATGGCTTCCCCATAGTTTGCCGGAGATATTTTATAGTTCTCTTTCAGGCGCCGTTTTCCTTCGGCGGTCAGATAGGAGTGAGTCAATAGGATCACTTTATGATCGGTATATTTGGGTTTCTCCGTTACTGTTTTTGCCCATTCGATAGCTTCGTCACGTGGGGCGAACTCTAAAGAGATCACCAGGATTTTACCCCATGTTTCCGTATTGAATTCATAAGCAGCATTTTCGAGTGTCGGGATTCCCTGATAGTTGTTTCCTACTTCGACCAGTGAGTTTCTCCAGCAGGAGTTTCGTTCTGACGGGAAATATTCCGGTAGCCGGCATAAACGGTTTTCCGCCTTTTCGTATCCGTAATCATGGTTCCCGGTACAGACTACATAAGGCAGTTTATTATCCAGTCGGGCAAAGGCTTGCGAAGCTGCTTTCCATTGTTCTTCGCTGGTTTGGTTTCCGTTCACTCCGTCGGGGATACGGATTTCGTTCTGCTCCACCAAATCTCCGGTACAGAGCACTGCTTCGATATTCAGTCTCTCCTTATTGTTTGCCGTCCACGCGGTCATCAGTTCGAATAAAGGCTGGTTTACATCGAATTTCGTGTAACTCTGCGGGTCCGGCAACAGGATCATGGAAAATGATTTGTCGTCCGTTAATTTGGGCTGCACAGGCTGAACCTGTGCGGTAATTGTTGCCAGGTTGAATAGGCCGGCGGCGAATAAAAGAAGTCCTTTTTTCATGTGTATTTAGTTTTAAATTGTAGTTATTTCTCGGATGGTGATATTATTTCAAAGACAGTCAGGACAGCGGCATGATCGGAGGCCCAGACATCATCGATCTCCGGTGCTGTTTTTACTATTTTGGAAGAAACAGCTTTGATATTCTTTCCTTTGTAATAGAGAAAGTCAATACGGCTGACCTGGAGTTGTCCGTAAATAACGGCAAATGTCCCTTCCGGACGGGCTACTTCATCCGGATTGATTTCACGGAAGCTGTCTTTAAATCCTTCGTCCAGCATATACTGCGAGATAGGGAAAGGTACGGGACCATATCCGAAATGTATGGGGGCAGCTACCTGGGTCCAGTCCAGATGGCTGCAAGAGTTAAAGTCACCTCCGATAATAATGGGAGTATCGTCATCCGTCAGATAAGGTTTCGTATCCTTTTCCATAATATGTTGCATATCTGCCAAACCGCGTAGGGCATCTTCTGCCACCCAAACCGAAGTGTTATGTCCTATATTGGGGTAATTGCAGGAATATTCCGGGTTATAAGCATAACGTAACCAGCAGGCGTTAACTAATAGTTGTCGGTTGCCGGGTAATGTCAGTTTCACGGGGTTGGAGTTGAAACTCTTCTTTGTCGGTATAACTTCAGTTATAGGATAACGGCTGAAGAGAACCAGATTGTCTTTCAGGGAAGGTGTTTGCATATAATATTCCAGTGAGTCTTTGATCCGTTGCTGGCCTCCGTAGCCTTCTTGCATGGTGATAATATCGGCATTTGATGCTTTTATGAGATCTATAACCCGGCTGAGTCCGTCATTTCCGACATGAACACCTCCGTGCCAGATGTTCCATTGCAGGACTTTCACGATGTTGGGATTGTTTTTGCTGCTTTCCGTGATTCTTTTTTCAATGATATCGTCGCTAACTTTCGGGATATATCCGGTTTTTCCCAGTTTGAAAGAAGGTACGGATATTTTTATTTTGTTACCGGTGATGGCTTTTTGTGCTATATCGGCTGTGACCAGTAAATAATTGATACCAGGAGTCAGTGTTACGACACCCTGTTCATCTTTAAAAGTCATTTTCTTTTGAGGCTTTTCTCCTTTACCGAATAATTCGGTTTTGACTCCTGATCGGGCGGTTTTTCCCGTATAATATACGTGAAGACTGTTTATATCGGATAAAGCAGTCGTTTCAGATAAATCAAGAGAAAGTTCTGTCAGGCGTAACGGGGCCTGGCTTCCGGTAACGGCTATTCTTAATTTAAGGACCTGATCATCCAGACTTCCCTGATCGACGTCCCATTCGCTATCGATGACGACTGCGTTGAATAATTCCTGCTGTTTATCCGGTTTTATGAATTTGGGGTTATCGTTTACTACGGTATAGGCCAGTGGAACAGTACCGTTGTATTTGTTTCTGCCGTTTCTCAGATGGTATCCAAGATCTCCTTTTCCCACCCAGTTGGTTGAAACATCTTCGATACCGTCATCGAAGTTATAGTAGGCAACCAGCGTGCCAAACTGGGGATGAGTCGGTTCAAGTGGTTTCCCCATCCACTCTTTTAATGTTTCGGTTGATACTGCCGAGTTCCATATGCGGACTTCGTCCATTACCCCGCCGAACGTAGTCGGTTCACCTTCATTTACTCCAATTGCTCCAGGCAATACGGATATGGCAGTCGTTTTACTGTCGACAACTTCTCCATCCAGATACAGCTTGGTGACAACCCCGTCACAACTTAATGCCACATGATGCCACTGGTCATCCAATACATCCTCTGACCATAAATCGGCCCATGTGTTATGCAGCCTGCCATTCTCGATAACAAGCGGCAGATAATCCGCTATATTCAACAGGCTGTATTCTCCTCCCCCGAAGATAACTTCAAGATCTTTCCATGAATTATCATCGCCTTTGATCCAAGTCTCCAGTGTCCATGAGTCTTTCAGGATGCCGATACCGGTACGGACATTGTTATCTTGCCCGTCCAGGTGAAGGGCAAGATTATCGTTTGAGGCGTGTATAAAAGATAAATTTGTAAAAAGGCTGATAAATAAAAGAGTGAATATGTATTTCATGGTATTTTATTTTAATGTTTTAGTTTGAAGGTCGCCAGGACTGCTTTATGATCTGTTGGCCATGTTCCGGTAGGTTGTATAAATTTGTCCTTGCTGTTTTCTTCAGCGCGTTCACCTCGGATTATAGATTTCCGGGGACCTACCACGGCGGCATCTATTAACTTTAATTTTTTGTTAGGTTTGAAATAGATAAAATCGATACGGTCTCTTTCATCGGCTTCCGGAGCCCAGGCCAGTTTTTTTACATCGACATCGGGATTGTCTGATGGAAACGTGAAACCGGGATGTGTCACAGGATCAGGATATACTTCACGATAAGCATCTTTAAACCCGTTTTCCTCTAGAAGGACAGAACAATCCCAGCGTACGACCGTTCCATTGTGATCCCACAGGTCTTTTGTGTTTTCCTTCCAATCCAGATGGGACGGTTCATTGAAGTCTCCTCCCAGGAGGATGATATTCCCTTTTTCATTTTCGACATCTTCGATTACTCCCCGGATAGCTTCATCCCGTAGGGATTCATTATTGGCCTTTTCTATTTCCCGGGAGTCAAGAACCGGTGCGTCCAGTTTTTTCCAGGTAACGCCACTGTATCCGCGTGGCAGATAACAGGCATAATGCGTATAATCCAAATGGGCGGAATAGACAACAATGGTTTGCCCTTCGATTTCGATACGGGCTTTGAGAACTGACCCTGCATCATTTTTGAGAGGATAATTCGGCCGTTGTTCCTGTATTTTGTATTTGGAAAGGATACCGACATCCAAAGTACTGGTTTCGCCGTAATAATTAACACCTCTGTCTTTTAATGCCTGCAAAATGCGCGGAATAAATTGTTTACCGTGGTAGTTTCTTACTTCACTGAACAGGACAATATCCGGAGACAACCGGCTGACTTCGTCTGCTATGGCATCGAACCCACCATCCACCATCGTACCTTCCTGCCAGATATTCATTTGCAGAACAGTCAATTCTTTACTTTTTCCATAAAGCGTACAAGAACAAATCAATAGAATTAGAAGTGTAAAATTATATTTTTTCATGATATTCAAAGTGTATAATAAAGATGTACTCTATGAAAGATAGAGCGGTCTATATTCAAAGAGTACATCAAAAGTAGTAATATAAATTTGTAATAACAGATTTTAATCGAAAGAAATGCTTATTGGCAAAATTCTATTGCAGTATCCACATCTCTTTATTGACATCATCTACGCCTCCGAACTGACGTTGTACGGCTTCTTCTACATTTTCTTTGTTGTAGTCGTACTCTGATTTAGGATACATCCAACGTACAGGTATTTTGTCGTGTACGGGATTCTGATTTGTTTCAGGATTGATCGGTAATTTCGGATATCCTGTACGGCGGTAATCGTAATAAGAGTCGTAAGGATGTTGCATAAATGAAGCCAGATAACGTTGGGTTAATATTTTCTCGATATTTTCTTCTTTGTTACTACCCAATTGAATCTGAGGGGTTTCTAAAAATGCATTTTTGACATCTTCAGTGAGGGGATGACCATGATGGTAAATCTCTTCGTCTGGTGTATAGGTTGTAATGAAATCCATACTGGCCTTAATCCCTTTTTTATAATAGTCGGATGCATCTGCCAATATCCATCCTCTGGTTGCTGCTTCGGCCAAAATAAAGTTTTGTTCCAGATAACTGATTCTCATTAAAGGCTCACCTGATGGTAGATCTGTATATCGAGGATTCAATCCGCAAAAACTTCCCGATGAAAATATTTTTTTATTTGGTCGAAAGGAAGTGAAGGGTCTACTCCCAAATATGCATTCCGATCATCGGCTGTTAATCCTTCATCGATTTTGCTTTGAGCCGGTTTGGCATAATAGAATAATCTTGGATCTTTTGTTTCTTGAAAAGCATTGATGATCGTTGTAGAAATCATTGAATATCCGGCATGTTTAGTCTGGGTATTGTGAAATGGATATACCGTGTTCGCTTTATCGGCGTATGTCAATTGCAGATTGTCGTCATTAGAATCCATCAAAAGACGTGAAGAAAAGATAGAGGCAAAACGCTCTTTTATTTTCAGATCCGGATCAGATTCTTTTAAAGACAAAGACATCAGCACTTTCAACTGTAAGGCAGTAGTTACTTTTTTCCATTTTTCTACGTTACCCCCTAACATTTCATCTCCAGTGAAATCATTTGCTTGCGAGAATAATTCGTATGCCTTGTCCAAGTCGGCTAATACAAATTGCATGACCTCTTTCTGCGTATTGTACTTCGGTTTTACCAATCCGGTTTCTCCTTGTAATGCTTCCTCATAAGGAATATCTCCCATTTCCAGTGACATATAAAAAAGCTTGTATGCCTTTAGGAAATGAGCCAATCCTCCATATGCATTTTGGTCGTCTTCACTGGCTGCTTCAAGCATCTTTTCGCAGTTAGTTAACATTTTGAATCCGCTGAAACTGGATCTGTCAAATATGTTGTATTGGTAACTTTCCATACCTTCTCCCCATGCCAGTTGTTTACTTAGAAAATTGTCGTAAACAAAATTTTTGCTACCTCCGGTTTGCATGATATCTAGTAATAGTCCGTTGGCTAATAATGAAGATGTAACTTTTGTTGTTGCATCGGGATCTGTATTGATATCATCAAATTTATTGCATGATATTAATGCCGTAGCTATTAATAACAAAGTTATATATCTATTGAATCGTTTCATATTTGTTTCTATTAAAAATCTAATTTAACATTAAAACCTACATAACGGCAAGAAGGTGAGTTCAGCTTATCTGAAGCTCGGTCAGGATCTGAGAAACGAAAATCTTTGGTCCATATCAGTAGATTTTGACCAACGAAAGCAACCGACATCCCTTGCATTCTGATTTTCTGGCAGATTTGTTTAGGAACTTGATATGCCAAAGATAAGTCGCGAAGTTTGAAGAATGTTTGGCGAAGCACGTTTTGTCTTCGTACGGAACCTATATAGGGGTTCATTGTACTCATGTATGTTTCGTAAGATACCTGTACGTCGTTGGGGGCAAAAACACGATCATCACGGATGATGTTTCCGTCGGAATCATAGTCTACACTTCCGGAAACGACTTTTACGCCGGTTCCGATGAAATTTGTTTTGCCATTGACAACTTCATCATATCTCCATTGATTGTCCGAGTCGATATGGGCTCCGGAATTCCACATAGCTTGATCGGTTTGTGAATGCATAATACCTCCTACACGACCATCGAAAGTGAAATTTAATGTAAAATTCTTATACGAGATACTATTGCTCCATCCCCAAATCCAATCAGGAGATTCGTATCCGGCGACTGATTCGTATTTGCTAAGTACAGGGTATCCGGCTTCGTGAATGATATTTCCTTCCGGATCACGTTCCCAGTCATAAACGCCATACCAGTCCCAGCGTTCACCTGCTTTCACCCAAGGCTTCTGGGTTGAATATACAGGGTCTACTTGTGAGTAGTAATAACGATCTCGTGACCAGTTGAACATAGAATTCCAATTCCAGTCTTTTGTGCGGATAATATCGCCGGAGAGTGTGATCTCAAACCCTTTACGAAGTTGTTCTTCATCGATGTTGATCAATGTTGATCCAAAACCAGAAGCTTCGCTGATACCTGCTTGTCTGGTCAGGTTGTAATAGAGTTTGTTATAATAAGTAAAATCTACTTTCAGACGATTCTTAAACAAATTAACAGCAGTTCCAAGCTCGTAAGATCGTGTAGCAGATGGTAATACGGAAACTCCACGAATAGAGGTCGGATAGTAAGCTGCACTACTGCCATTGAACAAATTGTTAGATATACTGAATGCATTATTCGTTTCGTATACACTTAAATCCGATTTTGTTTGTGTCCAAGAACCTCTTACTTTCCAAAAATCAAAAACTTCAGGCATTGGGACGAACTGTGACAATACAACGCTACCGGCAACAGACGGATAGAAATAAGATCGTGTTTCTTTCGGTAAGGTGGATGACCAGTCGTTACGTCCGGTGATATCCACAAATACAGTGCTCTTCCAAGAAGCAGAAACTTTACCATACAAACTGTTTACTAATTTTTTTGTAACGCCGCTTGTTGTTTTTACATTGTCGATAGATCCTTTCAGCGAATAATATCCGGGAATAGTCAGTCCGTTTTGTGTTTCTCCCATGATATTGTCACTCTTCCAGTAGTAAACTGTTCCTCCGATAAATCCATCGATGTTGAAATCGCCCAATTGATGGTCGGCGGACAACATGAAGTCGTTGTTTAAGCTATACCCCCCTAGACGTTGCAAGCAATAATACCCCTTTCTATCCCATCCGCCAGATGCACTAATTGGGTTTTTCCATTCTTTCTTTTCCGAATAAGAGTCCAAACCAGAACGTAGAGAGAGTTTTAACCAAGGAGTAAAGTCGTAGGCAGCAGAAAGATATCCGTTTACAATATCATAGTCGCTGGAACGGGTAATTTCATGTGCAATGAAGTAGGGGTTATCATACCATGTATCATCCATCCAGTTTTGTTGTTCATTTGGCTTAACCCAATAGTTTTTATAATCTCGAATATCATATTCGCTACCTGACCATACCAACAAGTTATATAAGAATCCGCTTCCGCCATATCCGGCTCCCATGTCGTTGGGATAAAAGCGTTTGTTGTATGTCAGTCCTCCATCGAATGAGAAATCTTTCCATTTCATATCTCCGGAAACAGAATAAGTGATTTTATTCAGACGTTCATTCGGATATTGTCCTTTGTTAAACATGTGGGTAAGGGAAGTCCTGACACTGCCGTATTTCCCTTTTTGAGAAACACTGACGTTGTTATTAGTGACAAGACTTAAATTCTGGAAATTTTTCAGGTTATTCTTACCCTTTGATTCCAATGGCATCTCTTTCCATTCGTGTGTATATGGATCATACTGAACGGCAGTTCTTCCTATGTCTAGTTTATCTCCCCATACATAGTCGCCTGTATAGTATTTACCACCTGAACCAGAACTGTATGACGTTTGAACTTCCGGTTTTTTCAGGTAACCTGCATTGAACATAGTGCTGCTGTTGACAGTTACATTCAATCCTTCTTTTGTTCCTTTTTTAGTCGTTACCATGATTGCCCCAGCACCACCACGTGCTCCGTAAAGGGCCGATGCTGTTGCTCCTTTTAATACATCAACGGATTCAATATCATCTGCTGCAATATCTTTTAATGATACATTTCCATAAGGAACTCCATCAATTACTAATAACGGTTCGGAGCCACGTAAAGAGATCGAAGGGGCTGAATTGAATTCCGGACTGTTTTGTATGTTCAGACCAGCCACTTTTCCTGTTAACGATGTTGCAACATCTACCGGTTTTATTGTAGAGAAATTATCTCCTCCCACTTTCTGTACGGCATAGCCCAATGCTTTCTCTTCCCGCTTGATACCCAATGCGGTTACGACTACTTCATTCAGGTTATGAGTATCTTCTTCCAGCTGAATATTGATTATATTCTGGTTTCCGACAACAATAGATTTGGTTGTATATCCGATATAGGATATAACCAGGGTTGACTTGTTGGGGACTGAAAGAGAAAATTTACCGTCAAGATCTGTTATTGTCCCGTTTGTTGAACCTTTTTCGAGAACATTGGCTCCAATGATCGGTTCTCCTTTGGCATCGGTGACAATACCAGTTATATCTTTGATTTTTTGTTGTACTATGGCATTGCTCAATACTGTTTTTGGAGAAAGAATTATACTTTTATCCAGAACTTTATAGCTAATGTCTGTTCCGCTGAATAATTGTTCCAATACATTGAACACATTCTTTTTGTTGCTCTTTATTGAAACAAGCCGATTCGTATTTACCTGTTTGTTATTATAGAAAAAGTGAAATTCTGACTGTTTTTCTATCTCATCTAATACTTCCTGTACGGTTTTGTTATTGACGTTCAGGGATAAAGTGGCTGATTGACTGTAACTTTCAGTGGCGTATGCCAATCCGAAGCAAACAAATAACATTATAACGGTGATTCTCATACATAATGGTATTTTATTCAGGAATGTGAATAAAGATTTCACCATCCTGAAAAGTTGGATGCTAAAATAATTTGTCATAGATTTGTAAGTGATTTTAGAGTTAAAAAATTCATTTACTGACAGCTTGTCGCCAAACAAGCTTGCAGTTGTTTTTCATACGGGGAAATACGCCAATATTTTCCCGTATGTTTTTGTTCTAGGGAGGTTCAAATATTTTCATTTCAGTACTAAATTTTAAGTTGTTCATAATTCTGATATTTAATATAGTTCAACAATTGTTTTTTCTGGAATCTTGTTATTATCTGTTTCCGGATAGATATATTTATACTGGATGTTTGATGATAGCCGAAAATGTTCCAGAATCAGAGACAGATGCTGACTTTGAAATGTTCCGGTAAAAGAATAATTATACAGCAGGTCATTCTTTACAATGAACTCGGAATCAAATCTTTTACCTAGAATTTTCAGGGCTTCTTCAAATGAAGTGTTTCTGAATATAACAAGTCCGTCCTTCCAGGCAGTCAGAGTTGCCATATAAGTGTCATTTTGTTTAAGTTTTCCGGTTTTTGCGTTATATTCAAATTCTTCGTTAGGTTTCATTAATAAAGCCTCTTCCTTATTGTCTTTGCTTTGATAGGCGAGCTTGACAGAACCGGAAACCAAGGCTGTTGTAACCTTATTACTTTCTTTATAGGCTTCTATATTGAATTCTGTTCCCAGAACTTCAGCTTTCAGATTGAAAGGTGTGCTGACTATAAATTTTTTCGATCTGTCTTTTTGAACCGAGAAATAAGCTTCTCCGTCCAACACCACATCACGAGTCTCTCCTGTGAATTTTTGGGGATATTTCAAGTATGTTCTGGAATTTAACCAGACTTTACTTTTGTCAGGAAGAGTAACGGTGGCTACCATTCCAGGGGTTGTCCGGACTTCGATATATTCGACCGGCATTTTCTGTGTGGCAAAATAAATGGAACTGGCTATCAATGGCAGGATAAGGATGGCTGCAACCCGTTGGAACCAAAACATTAACGAATGTTTGTTGCCTGTTTTTCTGTTTATTCTTTTCCTGACATCATTTAATGCTCGGTTTGAATCTACAGATTCGATCGTATTGATTGTGTCTGTCGCCAGGAAAATATACCGGATATCCCGTGCCGTTTTTCTGTTTTCCTCAGAAGCTTGTAGCCAGGTTTCTATCTCCTGCTGTTGGGTAGAAGATAGAGTTCCGGAAAAATAATCCAGTAGTAATTGCTCGTCTATATGATTTTGTGTGTCCATTTTGTCCCTTTTATACTATTAAGACTAATGGGCAGAAAAATCTCCTAAACGAAAATGTGATTTTTTTTGTGATTTTTCTTTTTTGAAAGAGTTCTAGTAAGACTAACGTAACTATCCGTGCAAAAATAACATTTTTCAACATATAGACCTATTACATAGTGATTAAGTTTTTATAATATTAAATAAAAGAGAGTTCTTTAATATCTCAATCTGTAAATAATCAACAATTTCTTACCATAGTCTTACTAGAACTAAATACTTTTTATATGCTTTCTTTTACTATAGACAACATAAATGATGAGGTTCTTTTCCAAAAGATCCAGGCTGGTGATGTGAAAGCATTCGATACTCTGTTCATGCGCTATTATCCTCTTTTATGTGCTTATGCAAAGCAATATGTGGATTTTTATGACGGACAGGAGATTGTGCAGGATGTGATGGTTTGGTTTTGGGAAAACAGAAATATGCAGGTTATCGAATCTTCCCCGAAGAGTTATCTATTTAAAGCCGTAAAGAACAGATGCCTGACCCTGATCAATCGGAATGAACTGAAACAACAGATTGTAAATACGTTGTATGCAGATTGGCAGTCACAGTATGAAGATCCGGACTTCTACGTGGTTGAGGAGTTGACGAGGAATATTGAAGCAGCTTTGTCACGTTTGCCGGAAAGTTATCGGGAGGCTTTTGAAATGAATCGCTTCCAGAATATGACTTATAATGAGATAGCACAGAAACTGAATGTTTCATCTAAAACGGTCGATTACCGTATTCAACAGGCATTGAAACTTTTGCGCGTCGAGTTGAAAGACTATCTGCCATTATTAATGGCCTTAGTCAGAATTGTCTGAAAGACATTTCCGGCTAAAGCCATCCTGATGTATTATTGTCTTTATCCTCGTATTATAAACCTTTCATCCATTCTTCCGCTTTTGCCAAAGCCTCCGGCTTGCCTATATCCAGCAACTGTAAGTTTTCGGCTGCATAGGCATGGATATTTGTTTTAGCACAGATGGCCAGATAGAAATTGATGATCGAGAATTTGCCCGTCCATTCTTCCATCCAGTCGAATATTTTCGGCGATAATACATGGATACCGCTGAAAGCGTATTCATTATATTGTTTGGGATCGAAATCCGGATAATAAGATTTTACTTCTCCGGTTTCATGATTTCTCCAGCCACACAACCGGCTCTCTTTGTTGAACAGGAGATAACGCGATGTATTGCGCTTGCTGACCAGTAAAGTGGCGATCGGATCTGTTTCCAAGTGGCAATTGTATAACTTTTTCAGATCGACATTCGACATGATATCGACATTGTGTACCAGAAACGGTTCGTTTCCCTGAAGGAATTTGGCCGCTTTTTTTATTCCGCCTCCCGTGTCGAGCAGGTAATCCCGTTCATCGGAGATATGGATCTGAACTCCGAAGTTGTTGTTGGCTGCCAGGAAATCGATGATCTGGTCTCCCAGGTGGTGAACGTTGATAACGATCTGATGAAACCCTGCATCCTTCAGCTTCAGAATTACATGTTCCAACATTGGTCTTCCATTTATTGGTATCAATGCTTTTGGTGTATTGTCAGTCATCGGTTTGAGGCGGGTCCCCATACCGGCTGCAAAAATCATAGCTTTCATAATATTGCGTCAAAGATTTGTTCTATATTTTGTTCCCTGTGGGTCAGGTCTACTTTTACTCCGAATTTGGCATGCAGATGCTCTGCCAGATGTTGTGCCGAATAGACAGAACGATGTTGTCCGCCGGTACAACCGAAAGAGATCATCAGATTCGTGAAACCGCGGTCCAGATAACGTTTCACCGAAGCATCCACGATCGTATACACGTGTTCCAGGAATTGCGTGATTTCCCCGTCTTCTTCCAAAAAGTGAATTACAGGCTCGTCCAGTCCCGTAAAATGGTTGTATCGTTCATATTTTCCCGGATTGTTGATAGCCCGGCAATCGAATACGAAACCACCGCCGTTTCCGCTCGGATCGTTCGGTATTCCTTTTTTGTAGGCAAAGCTGACGATCTTGACTTCCAGCATCCGTTTTTGTATGTCGTCCCTGAACTGCGTCAGGCCGGTCAGTTCTCTCAGAACGGCGCACAGGTACGGATATTCCGGATAATCATTCTTTAATAACTGCCGCAGATTGTTGATGGCGAAAGGTACGCTTTGGATAAAATGCGGTTTCTTTTCAAAGTATCCCCTGAAACCGTAGGCACCCAGCACCTGTAGAGTGCGGAACAACACGAAATGGCGTAGCTGGCAGAAGAAATGTTCTTCGTCTACATCAGTATATTTTTGTAATGCTTGTAGATAATCGGCAAGCAATTCGTTTCTCAAATCTTCTGGGTAATTAGCTTTAGCCTGCCAAAGGAAAGAGGCTACGTCGTAATAGACCGGACCTTTTCGTCCTCCCTGGAAATCAATGAACCAGGGTTCGCCATCTTTGATCATGACGTTGCGTGACTGGAAATCCCGATAAAGGAAAGTGGGAGAGGTGTCCTGAAGCAATACATTGCTCATTTTCTGGAAATCATCTTCCAGGCGGTCTTCCTGAAACTCCATCCCCGTCGCTTTCAGAAAGCAATATTTGAAGTAATTCAGGTCCCAGAGAATGGAACGTTGGTTGAATTCCGGTTGAGGATAACAGTTCTCATACTCGAATCCTTCGGCGCCGGCATATTGGATAGAAGGAAGTTGCGTGATTGTTTTGTGTAACAACCGGCGTTCCTCTTCATCGAATACACAGCTTTTGCGTCCTTTTTCTATCGCATTGAAAAGCATGGTATCGCCCAGGTCTTCCTGCAAATAAAAAGAATAATCGTCCGAATAAAAATGCACTTCCGGGACGGAAATACCTTTTCCCCTGAAAAATCCGGACATATAAATAAATGCTTTGTTCTCCTCCTGGGAAGAGCCGCTGACCCCTATTAATGTTTTCGGGCCGGATATTCTGAAATACCGGCGGTTTGAACCGGATGAAGGTAGTTCTGTTATATCTTCGGCCTGTGAACCGGTATATTCGTAGTAGAGTCTTTTTAATTCTTCTGTTACCATATTTTTTGAATTACGGCACTAAGGTAAGCCTTTTTTGTTAGGGAAGGAAACTTCTCAAAAACATTCGCAATTGTATTTGCTTTTTGTACTGATGTCTGTGGAATTACTATACGTACTAAATAGAATTACATGCCTATGTAATCAATGGTTGATAATTGTGAACCGATTGGCTCATAATTATCGGCCGATTGGTTCATAACCATCAACCAAACGGCTGACAATTATCAGCCGCTAAATAGAAAGGGAGAAATATGAGAAGAGTAAGGGTACTAAGATACGTAATATCAGTATGATTTTGCATGAAAAGTCGTCTCTTTTGTACAATATACTTGATTATTAGCGTTTGTTATAGTAATTTCGGATTTAAAATATTCTATCTTTGTACTTAGTATGGGTTAATATGTAAATCAAAAGTGAAATAATATATGAATAAAAAATCTACTTTATTGGCTGTGGCGTTGATGACTATGGGTTCTTTTACGATGAATGCAGAAGAACCGGTAAAGTTGGGTGCTACAGACGATTTTTATTATTTGAAGGTGGACGATAAGTGTTTATCACTGGATGGAAATAAATCGGATTCTGTGATTGTGAAACCTTACAGTGAGTTTGTTACTGAGAATGCGACGAAATCTGCTATCGACTCTGCTTTATGGCAGATCGTAGATAAGCAAACAGAGTTAGGGATTAATACTTATTTGATTAGAAATAAAGCAACACTGCAATATCTGGCTTTTGCTCCGGGAGAGAAACTTGTTCCCGTATTGAATACGAGCATCAGTGGGGTGAAGAGATGGGTGTTTACTGATGGCAGTGATTTGAAAGCTTATTATGGTGGAAGTACATATTTATCTCTATCGGTTACAGAAGAAGGTCTTTCCTTAGTTGATAATGAGGAAGGTTCTCCTTTTAAAGTTGAGATACCATCTCCTGAATTTGTTTTGACAGCGAAACAATTGGGAGCAGGTTTCCAGACCTTCCGGTTGAAGTTTGGTGATACTTACGAAGGAAACATTTTTGAAGGGAAAGACCTGTTGGCAAAAGATGTAGTTGCTACAGATAAAGAAGGATATGTTACTTTGCAAGTAAAAGGCGATGAATCTTATCCGAATGGTGTAGTTAAATATTTTGGCGTTGATACATTAAAAACATCAATTGCCGGAGCAAAAGATGCATTTGGTTATAAATTTTCATTAGATTCTACCCGTACGGTTCAGAAGCCGAATGCAGCATGGCAGCAATTTAAATTTGTAATAGATTTAAAGAATGATTCGCTCTCCATGTTTGTGGCAGAGACTCCGGTGGCAGCAGAAAGTCCTTTAGTGGGGAAGATCGCCAAGGTTGTGGTTGCAGGTGTGGATAATAAGAATATTCTAACGGTGTCACTGCCTGATGAAAAAGGAGAATATCAGGGTGCAGCACCTTCTATAGCATTAACAAAAGGTTCACATGCCACGATTCCTGGTGGAACGGGTGTCTACGCACTGAAAAGTGCAAGTAAGGGTGTTAACGGAGGCAAATATTATGTTTCTGCAAATTCTTTTATGGGCGGAGATACTATTCCGTATAAAGAAGTACCCAGAGGACAATGGTATATTAAAGCTAATGGCGGCAAATACTCTGTTGTAGATCGTGAATCTAATTCAGCGTTGATCATGAATCAGGAGATTTTTGAAGTAAAGGGCCAAAAAGATACTTATCTTTTTGGTAATGATTCTATAACTGTTATAGAGCTCGCTGCTGATTTGACTGATAAATACCTGGGTTCTTTGGCTCTGACTGAACAGGAACTGGTAGATAAAGGTTTCTTGCTCAATCCGATTTCCGGAACTTCCGGGGTCGGTGATATGTATATCTATACAAATGACTCTATTTTGCAGGTAATAGCAAAGACAACAGAAAATGAAGCTATCTTTAAATTGATACCTGTCGATACTAATGTAGTAGCAGGAGCCAGACAGTTAGGTGATGAAATATCCGTCATCTCCTATGAGTTAAGAGCTTTGTATAATCCAGGTAAAGTAGCTAAACAGAGCGATAGTCTGAAATTTTCAACAACTGATCCTGCCGTTTCTTTCCAGTTTATTTCTGACCATACGCGTCAGAGTTATGCCCTGAAGACTGATGGCGGTTTGTATGTTGGAGTGAATATCAATGCTGCTTGCCTCCAGTTGACAAAAGATGTAGCCTATGTGAATTTCTCGTCAATAGATGCTCCTGAATACGCTTCATTTGCAAATAGCCATAAACGTCTTGTTTATAACAATAATTCGTTGGTAATGAATCCGAATACATTCCTGGCTGAGACTCGTATTGAAGGAAATGAGATAACAAAAGCGGGATATGAAAAAGATAATTTTAGTCTTTGGGTAGAACAGGCTACAGAGTTGGTTGATGGTAAGCATCTGTATTACATCTCTTCTGGTATGGTAAATACAAATGCAGCAGATGATAACCGCTATTATCTGGCTGCTAAGGATACATTGGGAGGTCATGCTGTATTTATGTATAATGATACGATCAAGACAATGAAGAATAGCCCTGCCCTCTTTGCTTTCAAGACAGTAGAAGGAGGTGGTTATTATTTGGAAAACCAGAGTGAACTGAGTAAAAATGGCAAACCTTATATTGGTGTAACGAATGGTTTTGCAGTAATGCAGGAAGTCCCGACTGCTGTATTCGAAGTGGAAAATGCTCCGGCTCCTGTAGCAAACGAGGAAATCGAAGCTCCGACTGCTGTTCAGATTGTTGGCGGTGTTGGTGAATTTAGTATTCGCAATGCTGGTGGAAAGAGAATCACTATCTCTAACATACTGGGACAGAAGATTGGAACTCAAATGGTTTCATCTGATTATGTAACTGTTCAGACAGCAAGAGGCGTTGTGATTGTGTCTGTTGAAGGTGACAAGGCTTATAAGGTGATCGTGAAGTAAAAAAGATAATCTCAAATAAAAATCCGGTTCTCATATTCAATTGGGAACCGGATTTTTTATGGAGAAAATCAGACCATTTATTCTTCTGTATTACTTTCCAATTTGCTTTTTAAATAAGCAATTCGCTTGGTTGCTTTTTCTTTCTCTTTCTGAAGATTTTCCAGATCGCTTAATACTGTAGCCAGTTCAAAAGTCGCGGCAATCGCTTTTTTATCCCCGTCAGCTATATATAATGTATAGGGTTTGCCACCTGTGTACTCGGCTTTGACACGTTCTTTTACGTTTGTAGAAATGAACTTGGCAGCATCGAGTCCTTTTTCGCCTTTGTAGGTGACGACTTCAGTTGTTTTTCCCAGATCTTTAAAACGGTAGTTTACTCCGCCGTCGTACGGGATTGCGGCTGTTTCGGCAAACTGGCCGTCTTTCGTACTGACTTTAATGCCTGTATGGTTGATCGGTGCGCCACCGTAGAAAACACTGGCAAGATAAATCTCGCCCTTTTCGTTTACCCCGCTGCGGATATAACAGCGTTGCACATTCCGCTCCACTGTCTGCTGTTTCCATATATAATTACCGATCTCTTCGTAGACGCTGTCTTTTTCAAAAACGAATCCCTTTTTCAGTCCTTCCGCTTCTTCTGTCTTGATGGGAATAAGGCTGTCGCAAAAAGCGATATTCCGTTCCGCCTCTTTCATCTCGACCATACGCATCAGGGAAAGTCCTTCTTTCAATACTTTGAATTCTTTCGGATAGAGGGCGCGGACAGAGTCTATTTCGTTTTTTGCAGCGAAGAACTCGTTTCGTTCGTACATACTTTTTGCATTGTTCAACCGGGCCCGGGCTTCTTTCTCCGTATTATTGCATGCAGCCAGGGTTACGGCTGCCAATGCGATACATATTACAGACTTCTTCATGTTGTTTATCTTAATCGTTCTGTCTGCAAAGATATATTTTTTATCTTTGCAGTCTCAATGAGTGAGATAAATAAAGCGAATGTATATAGAACAGGAAGATATTTTAAATCATATATCGGCAAAACCGTTCCACATAATTTCAGAGGCTGCAGACGAATTAGGTGTTGAGGCTTATGTGATTGGCGGTTACGTCAGAGATATTTTTTTATACCGTCCATCAAAAGATATTGATGTTGTTGCAGTAGGTAGCGGGATAGAGTTGGCAAAAGCTGTTGCCGGCAAGTTGGGGAAAAAGACGCATTTGTCCGTATTCAAGAATTTCGGAACGGCGCAGGTGAAATCAGGCGACCTTGAGATCGAGTTTGTCGGAGCCCGGAAGGAGTCGTATAATCGCGATAGCCGGAAGCCGATTGTGGAAGACGGGACTTTGGAGGATGATCAGAACAGGCGCGATTTTACGATTAATGCACTGGCTTTATGTCTGAATAAAGAACGTTATGGGGAGCTGGTCGATCCTTTTGGAGGATTGGATGACATGGATAATCTGATTATCCGTACGCCACTCGATCCTGATATTACATTCAGTGATGACCCGTTGCGTATGATGCGTGCAGTCCGGTTCGCTTCACAGCTGGGATTTTTTATTCATCCCGATACATTTGATGCGATTGAGCGCAATAAGGAACGCATCTCCATTATATCCAAAGAACGGATTGTGGATGAATTGAACAAGATCGTCCTTTCACCGAAACCCTCCATCGGTTTTGAATTGCTTGATAAGAGCGGATTGTTGCAGCTGATTTTTCCGGAACTGTGTGCTCTGAAAGGAGTGGAAACAAAAGAAGGCATCGGCCATAAGGATAATTTTGCCCATACCTTAATGGTGTTGGACCGTTTGAGTAAAATAACGGATAATCTGTGGCTTCGTTGGAGTGCGATTTTCCATGATATAGGAAAACCGGCAACCAAACGCTTTGATCCTCGTCTGGGATGGACGTTTCACAATCATAATTTTATCGGCGAGCGTATGCTGCCGGGTATTTTCCGTCGGATGAAGTTGCCGATGAATGAGAAAATGAAGTATGTGCAGAAAATGGTAACTCTTCATATGCGTCCCATAGCTTTGGCAGACGATGAAGTGACAGATTCTGCCATCCGTCGTTTGTTGTTCGATGCCGGTGACGATATCGATGACTTGATGAAACTTTGTGAAGCGGATATCACTAGCAAGAATCCGGAAAAAGTCCGCCGTTTTCTGAATAACTTCCGGTTGGTTCGTGAGAAGCTGGCAGAAATAGAAGAGAAAGACCGGGTGCGTAATTTCCAGCCTCCTGTCTCCGGTGAGGAAATTATGGAGACATTCTCCCTGCCTCCTTCACAGCCGGTAGGCGTCATAAAAGAAGCGATCAAGAATGCTATTCTGGATGGCATAATTCCTAATGAATATGAGGCAGCTAAACAGTTTATGCTGGAACGGGCTGCAAAAATGGGATTGAAGCCCGTTGGGGGATAATTTCTTTAAGTATAAATAGTTACAGAATATAATATAATTAATTGGATCCGGTTTTATTATTCAATAAGCCGGATCCGATCTTTTCAATAGATAAAAATATCACTTTCCTTTTAGCAATTCTGCTGCTTCATCTCCGAAAACGATTTTTAGCACCTGCTCTTTTTTATCGTTGTCCAGTTTGATTTGTAATACTGTTTCTGTTGATATATTACTTTCCTTGCTCAGAACATATTTATCCGGATATGCAATAATGTTTATTACTGATTCTTGCAGGGCGTTTGCAATTTGTAATAATGTGTTGTATTTAAGTTCCCGCTCTCCTGACATAATAAGACTTAACCCGGCTTGTTTCAAGCCGATCTGACTAGCTAAATATTCTTGCGAATATCCTTTGTTTCTGCGAATTGCATCTATATTCCTTAGTATATCGTTCATGTAAGCAATTTAGTGTTTGTGGTTTGAATAAATAAATGATATTTGTAATAAAAAATTGCACTTGTGTTTGCTAATATAACAAAATGTAATATCTTTGCTGCTGTGATTTTCTTAATTCTCTTAATAGATCTTGTGTTCCCATTTTGAAACATTTTGCTATTAAGTCTAATAGTTAACCTAATTTGTCTGAAGATTATGTTGATGTATAGAAGGTTATGCTTGTTTGGTAAATGAGGTGTCCGGTATGTGTATGAAGGGGGCTGTTTTCTTTAGTAATACGGTTTTCAAGATATATGCCAGTTGTTTCTCTGTAATAAAGATTGCACTTTGTTAAGTAATGGAGAAGATAAAATTTAAGTTTATATAATTCACTAGTATTCATTTTAATATTGCTTGCCTATGATTATGAATTTTTAATTCCAATGTTTTCTATTCGGATATGTAGTCATATCCATTGTGTTTTTTAACCTTATATTCATTTAATAACAGAAGGAAATGAAAGAATCTTTTTTAGACATACATTTAAAAGGATGTCGTGTTAAAAGCAATTTATTCAGAATGTTAACCTTATTGCTTTTAATTTTTTGCACGACAAATGTATTTGCACAGCAGAAAAATGTCAGGGGAACGGTTGTTGATGCTTCGGGGGATCCTCTTATTGGTGTAAATGTTTCAGTAAAAGGAATGACAATCGGTATAATTACCGATATGGAGGGTAGATATCAACTGGAAGTACCGGCCAATGCTACGCTTCTCTTTCTTATATTGGATATCGTTCGCAGGAGATTGCGGTAGGTAATCAGTTATCGATCAATATTACGATGCAGGAAGATACTCAAAATATAGATGAGGTTGTGGTTGTCGGATATGGAGTTCAGAAAAAAGAAACTGTTACAGGTGCTGTCTCCACATTGAAGGGGGATGATTTAATAAAAACACCAGTAGCGAATTTATCAAATGCCATAGCAGGTAAAATGTCGGGAGTGGTAACATTTCAGCGTTCCGGTGAACCGGGTTACGATGGAGCAACAATTCGTATTCGCGGTTCAAATACATTAGGAAATAATGATCCGTTGGTTGTCATTGACGGAGTAGCGGCGAGAACTGGTGGTTTGGAACGTCTTGACCCAAACGAGATTGAAACGATGTCTGTACTGAAAGATGCGTCTGCAGCTATCTATGGGGCACGTGCAGCCAATGGTGTGATCTTGATAACTACTAAAAAAGGACGTGCGGGTAAGAAACCGGTGTTTTCTTATTCTTTTAACCAAGGATGGTCTAAGCCTACCAATCTACCGGAAATGTGTGATGCTCCTCAATATGCAGAGTTGATGAATGAATTGTATATGAATAAAGCCATGAAAAATCCGGCTAAGAATAATGGTGTCGGTATGGGAGATTATACTTTGTTTGCAACTCAGGAAGAAATTCAGAAATATCGTGATGGTTCTGATCCTTGGAGATATCCGAATACGGACTGGTATGCGGCAACCTTTAAAGATTGGTCTCCACAGCGAATTCACAATGCATCGCTGGAAGGTGGTTCTGATAAATATCAATACTTTGTAAACTTCGGACATAAATATACAGACGGGCTTTATCATAAATCAGCGAACAACTACAAACAGTTCAACCTGCGTATGAATGTTGATGCACAACTCAATGATTTTATTAAAGTGGGAACTCAATTAATGGGACGTCAGGAAAACCGTAATTTCCCAAGTCAGGGAGCAGGTGATTTGTTATGGTTCACATCCAGAGGCCGTCCAACTGACCAGGCTTACTGGCCTAACGGACTTCCCGGACCGGCACAGGAATATGGGCGTAATCCGGTTGTTGCCTGTACAGATGAAACCGGTTATACGCATGATAAGCGTTACTATATACAAACTAATGCTAATGTAGAAATTACCCAGCCCTGGATTGAAGGCTTGAAACTTGTAGCTTCCGTCTCTTATGATAAATATTTAAAGCAAAGTAAAACATGGTTTCAGCCATGGACTTTATATGATTGGGATAAAGTGAGTTATGAATCAGATGGCACAACACCTAAATTAACGCCGATGTTGAGTTACCCGAACCATGAGGATCCGGACTTGTCTATGGAGTCTACAGACCAGACAAATACAGTTTTAAGCGGTATTATGACATATAATCGGGTTTTCGGAGATCATGGAGTCGATTTTTTGATTGGTATGGAACGCGACTGGTCCGATGCTGAATCGTTTAACGGATACCGGAGGTATTTCCTTTCTACGGCTCTTCATCATTTTAATGCAGGTGGTGATAAAGAGAAAAATGCCAAGAGTGACGGAGATAACTGGGAACGTGCCCGTATGAATTATTTCGGACGTTTTGCTTATAACTATAAAGAGAAATATCTGGCTGAATTTGTATGGCGTTATGATGGTTCTTATATGTTTGCAGCAGGCGAGCGTTTTGGCTTTTTCCCCGGTGTTTTACTTGGATACCGTATTTCGGAAGAGGACTTTTGGAAAGAAAATCTCTCTTTTATTAATTATTTTAAGTTACGTGCATCCTGGGGGCAGATGGGGAACGACCAGGTTTATTATGATGATAAATTAAGGGAATACCAATTTGCACCTACCTATTATTATGAATGGGGATATATTATTGATAATGCGGATGAAAAGGGATTGCGCATCAGTCGTTTTCCGAATCCTGCTATTTCGTGGGAACGTGCTAATAACTTCAATGTTGGTATTGAAGCCCGGACATTCGATAATCGCTTATATTTAGAGGCAGATTATTTTTATAATAAACGTTCAAATATTTTATGGCGTAGAAATGCATCTATTCCTACAACTTCCGGCTTAACATTGCCTGCTGAAAATATAGGTAAGGTTAATAATACCGGTTTTGACTTTAAGATTGAATGGAATGACAATATCGGTAAAGATTGGCGCTATAGTATATCTGCAACCGGAGGTTATGCAAAAAATACCATTAAGTTCTGGGATGAAGCTCCGGGTGCTCCTGAGTGGCAAAAGTCGACAGGTCATCCGATGAATACTTCTTTGTATTACGAGTATGACGGTGTATTTAAGGATTGGGATGAAATCAACGATATAGCTAATCGTCCAAATTATGACGGTATAACAAAGGATGCGGATTTAAAACCGGGTGATATGAAATTTAAGGATCTCGATGGGGATGGTAAAATAACCCCGGATGACCGTTATCGTTCGGACCGTACCAATGAACCGAAATGGACATATGGCATTACAGGATATTTGCAATGGAAAAACTTTGACCTGAACATCTTATTTCAGGGTGCGGCTGATTCATGGACTAAAGTTTACTGGGAAGCCGGTGATATTGGTAATTATCCGAAAACAGTTTATGACAAGCATTGGTCTATTGATAATCCGTCTGACAAATATCCGCGTGTAAACGAACGCAGTCAGTATTATTGGGATGGAACGGCTGCCGGTAGCAACACTTACTGGATGGTCAATACGAATTATATCCGTTTGAAAAATCTTGAAGTAGGATGGAGTATCCCCAAAGCATGGTTGCTGCAAACAAAGTTTATCTCGTATGCCCGTTTGTATGTGAGTGGGGTAAACTTGCTGACTTTCTCGCCAAGTAAAGATATTGACCCGGAAAGTACAAGTTCCAATGCGACAAACTATCCTCAGTCAAAAATTATTAATGTAGGTTTTACTGTAACATTCTAAACTTGATATGAACATGAAAAAAGCGAATATATTATGTCTTTTATCTGTAGCTTTGCTTACTGTGTCTTGCAGTACGGATTTTCTGGATACAAAATCACAGACAGAAATCATGGCAGATGATATATGGAAAGAAAAGAGTCTGGCAGAAGCTTATATGTATGATATTTATTTTGCATTTCAGGATGCCGGCTTTACGGAAGAACTACAGGCTTCGGCTTGCGACGAGGCGATGTTTATACATGGAAGGGAATTTGTTGAGACAAACGCAGGTGCTGTGACTGATGTGAATTTAGGCTGGTTTTCAAAGACTCAGAGTGGGCATCAATGGCAACGTTTATACCTGAATATACGTTCCTGCAATGATTTTATCGAACATGTGGATGACGCAACATTTGCTGACGATGCAAAAAAGCAGTTGAAAGGGGAGGCTTATTTTTTGAGAGCCTATTTCCTGCATCGTTTAACACGTGGATTTGGCGGTGTTCCTATTCAGTTAAAGGTAACCCAACTGACTGACGATCCGGAGTCGTTTTTATTATCCCGTTCTTCTTATACGGATTGTATCGGGCAGGTTCTGGATGATATTGACAAAGCTGCGGAGTGTTTAAAGGATCATACGTTTGATAATACGCAGAAGGGCAGGGCTACATTGGCTGCTGTTAAGGCTTTGAAAGTTCGTGTGTTGACGGATGCTGCCAGTGATTTGCATGACCAGGCTACAGCTTCGGTAAAATCGTCCCTGCTTGCTTCTTATAAAAATCCGGAATTGTTGTTTTACACGCAAGGGTCACGAACGGAGCGTTGGCAAGCCGTTAAAGTCGCAGCAAAAGATTTGTTGGATAATCCGATGGGACATGCTATTCCGACCTATGGAGGTACAGGACTTTCTACAGAAGAAAAAGCCCAAGCTATCTGGCGTTTCTTTCTGGCAGAAAGTGCAGATCATATTTTTTCTCGTTATTTTATCGATACAAAAGACGAAAGTGGTACTAAGATGCCGCTATTTAATGGCCCTTCCGGTTATCATGGATGGGGAGGGAATACTCCTGTTCAAGATTTGGTAGATGCATTTGCAATGGAGGACGGGAGCAAATTTGATTGGAATAATTCTCAACATGCAAACAATCCATATGGTAATCGCGAACCCCGCTTTTATGCAACCATCATGTATGATGGCATGCAATGGATACAGAGACCCGATGATTATGCTTCTATTGAACCGACCGGAAAAATACAGACTGGTTATTATCAGTTGGATCCGTCTGTAACTGATGATTCTAAATTTTATGCAGGAATGGATAGTCGTAGTGGCGGTGGGGAAAATTGGAATGCTACATACACTGGTTATTATTTAAAGAAATATATCAATCCAGCCGATGGGGATCATCGTAACAAGATCAATGCGGTTTTTCCGTTCATTCGTTTGTCAGAGGTTTATTTCTGCTATATTGAAGCTTGCATTGAGTTGGGTGAATTGGACGAGGCGAAAAAGTATCTGAATGAATATCGTGAACATGTGAATTTACCGGCTGTTACAACCAATAATAAAGATGAATTGCGGAAAATTTATCAGAATGAGCGTCGTCTGGAATTTTCTTTTGAAGAAATTCGCTATTGGGATGTCCGCCGTTGGATGACTGCCCTGATCTTCCGGGTTTAAATAGTTTGAAAGGTATTCGTGTTACTGCTACATTGAAGTCAGGAGCTGGCGTTCAATACAAGTATACTGCGGATCCGGATATCTGGAATATGCATTATAAAGTTATAGACCTGAATAATGAAGGGCGTCAGTTTGTTGACAAATGCTATTTTTTACCTATAATGCGTGATGAGAAAAACAGTAATCCAAATTTAATTCAAAATCCAGGTTATGAAAATTAAATAAGTTACAAGTTCTTTTTTTATAAAGTACCGTCTTTGTATTAGAGTATAGACGGTACTTTATTCAGCCTTTTGTTGAGTGATTTGCATTAAATCGGATTTATCATTTGTCTATATAACGAAATAAATCCTATCTTTAGGGTCTCAATTCGTAATTGTAAAAATAATAGTATCATGAAACACAGAAAATTAAGAATGGGCATGGTAGGCGGTGGAAGTGACGCCTTTATCGGTGCAATCCATCGTCGTGCGGCTTTTATGGACAATCAGATCGAACTGGTATGCGGATGTTTCAGTGTAGACCCTGAAATTTCTAAGAGTTCCGGTCTGTCTTATTACTTGCCGGAAGATCGCATTTACAGTACTTATCAGGAAATGTTCGAGCATGAAATGACGTTACCGGAAGGTGAACGGATGGATTTTGTGACTATCGTGACACCTAACCGCTGGCATTTTGAACCGGCTATGATGGCTTTGGAAAGAGGATTCCATGTTGTAGTAGACAAACCGATGACCTTCTCGCTGGAAGAAGCCAAACAACTTCAGAAGAAAGTGGAAGAAACAGGACTGATTCTGGCTCTGACCCATGTATATTCTGCCTATCCGGCAGTAAAAGAAGCCAAAGAACGTATCGCCAGAGGTGAACTGGGGACGCTCCGCCGTGTCTATGTGGAATATCTCCAGGGATGGCTTTCCGACCGGATCGAACTACAGGGGGGAAATAATGCCGGATGGCGTACAGACCCGAAACGCTCCGGAAAAGCCGGTTGTATCGGAGATATCGGTACTCATGCCTGGCATCTGAGTGAATATATAACTGGTTTGAAGGTGCTGGAAGTTTGTGCCGACCTGAATGCCTTTGTGCCCGGACGTCCGATCGATGATGATGGCGCAGCATTCCTTCGTTATGAGAACGGTGTGGTCGGAACTTTAACCGCATCGCAGGTTGCTGTCGGAGAAGAAAATAATATTCGGATCCGTATTTATGGAGATAAAGGTGGTTTGGAATGGCAGCAGCAAGAACCGAATACTTTATATGCTAAATGGTCGAATAAACCGACAGAAGTGATTCGTATGGGAAATAACGGCTTTATCGGCGATATGGCCAAAATGAATACCCGTACTCCGGGTGGCCATCCGGAAGGTTTCATCGAAGCTTTTGCCAATATTTACAGGAACTTTGCCCATACTGTCATGAGTATCAAGAAAGGAGAGAAGCCATGTGAGGAATGTCTGGACTTCCCGACTGTTTATGACGGCGTAAGAGGCATGCAGTTCATTGAAACGATGGTGGAAGCCGGATACAATGAAAATGTAAAGTGGCAGAAGTGGGTAGATTGATGGTCGCACATTAGTAAATCAATTATAGGAATGAAATTAAAAATGTTAGCTTGCTGTTGTTCCTTGCTGGGAGTGACAGCATTTGCTCAAAAAAATGAGTGGAAAGATCCGAACGTAAATGAAGTTAACCGTGCCCCGATGCATACCAACTACTTTGCGTTTGAAACAGAGGATGCGGCGTTGAAGGGATGCAAAGAATCGTCAGTCAATTTTATGACTTTGAACGGGACCTGGAAATTTAACTGGGTGAAGGATGCCGATGCCCGTCCGACAGATTTTTATCAGGTAGGATTTAATGATAAAGGTTGGGCGAATATGCCCGTTCCCGGTATTTGGGAATTGAATGGTTTCGGTGATCCTATTTATGTGAATGTGGGATATGCCTGGAGAAACCAGTTCAAGAATAATCCGCCGGAAGTGCCGGTAGAAAATAACCATGTCGGTTCATACCGTAAAGAAATCATTATTCCGGCAGACTGGAAAGGAAAAGAAATATTTGCTCACTTCGGTTCGGTAACATCCAATATGTATCTTTGGGTAAACGGGCAGTATGTAGGGTATAGCGAAGACAGCAAACTTGAAGCGGAATTCAATCTGACCAAATACCTGAAACCCGGTAAGAACCTGATCGCATTCCAGACATTCCGCTGGTGCGACGGTACGTATCTGGAAGACCAGGATTTTCTGCGTCTGTGCGGTGTCGGACGTGATTGTTATCTGTATACCCGTAATCCTAAATATATTCAGGATATCCGCGTAACTCCGGATCTGGATGCACAGTATAAGGATGCAACATTAAATGTAAGCGTTAACCTGAAAGGCAGTGGCGTTGTGGATGTGAAATTGTTGGATAAACAAGGTAATTCCGTTGCGACAACTACGCTGAAAGGCTCAGGCAAAGTGTCTGCGGATATCGCTGTTTCCAATCCGTTGAAATGGACGGCTGAAACGCCTAACCTGTATACCTTGGTCGCTACGCTGAAAGAAGGCAATAAAGAACTGGAAGTTATCCCGGTGAAAGTTGGCTTCCGTAAGATTGAACTGAAAAACAGTCAGATCCTGGTAAACGGGCAGCCGGTATTGTTTAAGGGAGCAGACCGTCATGAAATGGATCCGGACGGCGGATATGTGGTTTCCCGCGAACGTATGTTGCAGGACATCAAGGTGATGAAGGAATACAACCTTAATGCGGTTCGTACCTGTCATTATCCGGATGCAAACCTGTGGTATGATTTGTGTGACGAATACGGTATTTATGTCGTAGCCGAGGCTAATGTGGAATCCCACGGTATGGGGTATGGCGAACAAACCCTGGCTAAGAATCCGTCGTATGCAAAAGCACATATGGAACGTAACCAGCGTAATGTACAACGTGGTTTCAACCATCCGTCTATTATTTTCTGGTCATTGGGTAATGAAGCCGGTTTCGGACCGAACTTTGAAGCATGTTACACTTGGATCAAGAATGAAGATAAGAGCCGTGCCGTTCAGTATGAGCAGGCAGGAAAGAATGAATTTACCGATATCTATTGCCCGATGTATCTGGGGTATAAAGGTTGTGAAGACTATTGTAATAGTAATGTCGACAAACCGCTTATCCAGTGCGAGTATGCGCATGCAATGGGTAATTCACAGGGGGGATTTAAGGAATACTGGGATCTTGTCCGTAAATATCCGAAATATCAGGGTGGTTTCATCTGGGACTTTGTGGATCAGTCATTGCGTATGAAAAATAAGGAAGGTGTGGAATATTATGGATACGGTGGCGACTTTAACCGCTACGATGCATCTGATAATAACTTCCTGGACAATGGTTTGATCAGTCCGGACCGTAAGCCTAATCCTCATATGCATGAGGTCGGACATATTTACCAGTCGATCTGGGTAACTCCTTCGGACCTGGCAAGCGGTGTCGTGAATGTTTATAACGAAAACTTCTTCCGTGATTTGAGCGGTTATTATGCAGAATGGGAATTGCTGGCTGACGGCGAAGTGGTTCAGACAGGCATGGTCAAAGATCTGGAAGTGGCTCCGCAACAGACCAAATCTGTAAAGTTGAACTATACTACGGACGGAATCTGCAAATGCAAGGAATTGCTGTTGAATGTCGCATTCAAACTGAAAAAAGCGGAAACAATGTTTCCGGCGGGATATACGGTTGCTAAAAATCAGTTGGTTGTCCGCCCGTATAAGGCTCCGGAATTGAAACTGGCAAATGTTGAAAAAGTAAATGTTGCCACGGTAACTCCGGTAATTACAGAAAACGATTACAACTATCTGATCGTTACAGGTGAAAACTTCCGTATCGAGTTCAATAAACACGACGGATTCCTTTGCAAATATGATGTAAAAGGCCAGGCTTTGATCGATGAAGGTGGTAAGCTGACTCCAAACTTCTGGCGTGCCCCGACCGATAACGATATGGGAGCCGGTTTGCAGAACAGATATGCAGCATGGAAAAAGCCGGGACTGAAACTGACCTCTTTGACAAATAAGATGGAAAACGGCCAGGCGATAGTAAATGCTGAATATACAATGGAAGCCGTATCGGCTAAGTTGTCTGTTTCTTATACCATTAATAATGAAGGTGCCGTAAAAGTAACACAGAAGATGATTGCTGACAAGTCGGCTAAAGTATCGGATATGTTCCGTTTCGGTATGCAGATGCAGATGCCGAAAGAAATGGCATTGATCAAATATTATGGCCGTGGTCCGTGGGAAAACTATTCAGACCGTAACAATGTGACCGATCTGGGTAAATTCTGCCAGACAGTGGATGAACAATTCTACTCTTATATCCGTCCGCAGGAAACCGGTACAAAAACGGATATCCGCTGGTGGAAACAGACAAACAAGGGTGGCAACGGTCTGATGTTTGTTGCCGAGGCTCCTTTCTCAGCTTCTGCATTGAACTACTCGATCGAATCACTGGACGACGGTGTGCAGAAAGACCAGAGACATTCAGAATTAGTCCCGAAAGCAGACTATACCAACCTTTGTATCGACAAGGTACAGATGGGGCTGGGATGTGTGAACAGCTGGGGCGCATTGCCTTTGGAGCAATATCGTTTGCCTTACGGTGATTATGAATTTACTTTCATTATGACACCGGTACAGTCAAATCTTTAAGGGATACTGAAAATAATTAAAAAAAGCATAATCTGCTTACTTATTACGTTAAATAGGTGGGTTATGCTTTCTTTATATTAAGGAAAATGCTACTTTTATTGCCGATTTTTAAATCTAATTCTCAGACTAAGTGTAAATATTGAATACCATAAAAACAGATGGCTACTAACAAGAATTCTAATCGATACTCATCAGGCCTGAAGAAGAATTTTTTTAAAGGAAAGACCTTTATGCTTCTTTTGGGCGTAATTTTTGGTGCCGGGGTAATGATTCTGGCTTATAATACTTCCGTTTATTTTTCCAGTGACGAATCCTGTATGATGTGTCATGTGCATCCGCATGTGGAAGGCAGCTGGAAACTATCCAAGCACGTAAATAACGGTAGTGGTGTGAAAGTGCATTGTGTGGACTGCCACCTTCCGCCTAAAAACGATACCTGGAACCATTATACGGCAAAAGCAAAACTGGGCTTAAAAGATGTCTGGTCTTTTATGACCAAAGACAGTGCCGATTTTGACTGGGATGTGAAGTCAGAACTGGATCATGCCGTTAAATATATTCCGAACGAATCATGTAAAGAATGTCACCAGAATTTGTTTCCGGAAGGAATTACGAACGACGGTATTACAGCACACCTTTATTATGATGAAAATGAAAAGAAACTGGACTTGCAGTGTATCAGTTGTCACCTGGATGCCGGACATTATAATCCCAACTACAACCATTCCAAGTTGACAGGTATTCCTGGTGTGGCTTCCGGATCTTCGGCTGTCGATACAAGTCTTTATTTCAAGGAACCTGCACAGGTAACAAGTTTTGCCGATTATGTAGAACAGATACCCGGAACACCGGTGTCTTTTAAAATGGTTGCCGTGCCGGGCGGTACGTTCAAAATGGGTAGCACCAGCAAGGAACCGTTCCATAAACCGGACGAAGCACCTGTACGCAACGTAACGGTCAGCTCGTTCTTTATGGCTGAGGTGGAAGTTACCTGGGACCAGTACTGGTCGTTCTATGGAAATACGATGAGCGAGGGACGTACTCCTCCTGAAACGGTTTATGCGAATAACAGCAATCCGGATGTGGATGCTATTTCCGGTCCGACACCTCCGTTCGGATTCCCCGACCAGGGATGGGGTGGCGGCGATCGTCCGGCTATCACAATGACACATTATGCAGCTGAAACATTCTGCCAGTGGTTATCAAAGAAGACCGGCAAGAAATACCGTCTGCCGACCGAAGCCGAATGGGAATATGCAGCCCGTGGAGGTACGGAAACTCCTTACTTCTTCAGCGGCAGTCCGAAAGACTTCTCCGATCAGGGATTCTGGCGTAAGTTCTTCGATGCAAAAACCGACAGTATCGGCTCGTTCGTCATTTACAGCAAGAACAGTAAGAATAAGACACAGGAACCGGAACTGGTGAAAGCCAATCCGTTCGGATTAAAGAATATGTTGGGTAATGTCATGGAATATTGTGCAGATAAGTATGATCCCGAAGCCTATAGCAAGGGAGGCGAGTCTGTTACGAATCCGTTGGTAACCGAAGGAACGGAATGGGTAGTGCGCGGAGGTAATTATACTTCTGACGCGGCAGACCTTCGTTCGGCAGCCCGCGACTATACCAAACATGAAGCGTGGTTAAAGACTGACCCGCAACAACCTAAAAGTATCTGGTGGTATTCTGACATACGTGGCATTGGCTTCCGTGTGGTGTGCGAGCCGGATTCATCCATTCAATAAAGTAGACTAGTGTAAAAATTATATCAATTCTTTAAATTTGCTATATCATGAAAAAGGAAAACAGTATCAGTAGAAGATCATTTTTAAAAAGTTCAGCGATGGCCGGTGCACTGGGTGCAATCGGTACAGGTAGTGCAGCAAGTGTGGTTCTGACTTCATGCGGCGGGGGAGAAAAAGCCGCTGCTTTGAAACCGCTGAAAGAACCGGGCACTTATTATATTCCGGAATTGCCGGATCTGGCAACCGACGGGAAAGAGCTGAAAGCCGGTGTTATCGGTTGTGGCGGACGTGGTTCCGGTGCCGCTTTCAACTTCCTGAATGCAGCAAATGGCGTGACTATTGTTGCGTTGGGTGATACTTTCCAGGAAAGAGTTGACGAACTGGCCGGTAAGTTGAAAAAAGATAAGAATATAGATATTCCTGCCGACAAACGCTTTGTAGGTCTGGATGCATATAAACAAGTAATAGACAGTGGCGTGGATGTTGTGATCATTGCGACTCCTCCCGTGTTCCGTCCGGTACATTTCCAGTATGCGACAGAAAAAGGGAAACATTCATTCCTTGAAAAACCGATCTGCGTGGATCCGGTTGGTTATCGTACGATCATGGCTACAGCTAAACAGGCGGAAGCAAAGAATTTGCGTGTGATTACCGGTACGCAACGTCACCACCAGCGTTCTTATGTAGAATCTTATAAAAAGATCATGGAAGGAATGATCGGAGAGATTACAGGTGGTACTGTTTACTGGAATCAAAGTATGCTGTGGTTCCGTGAACGTCAGAAAGAATGGAATGATTGCGAATATATGATTAAGGACTGGGTGAACTGGAAATGGCTGTCGGGTGATCATATTGTTGAACAGCATGTGCACAACATTGATGTGTTTACCTGGTTCAGCGGTTTGAAACCGGTTAAAGCTGTGGGTTTCGGTTCTCGCCAGCGTCGTATTACCGGTGACCAGTATGATAACTTCAGTATCGACTTTACCATGGAGAACGGTATTCATATGCACAGTATGTGCCGCCAGATAGATGGTTGCGTTAGTAATGTAAGTGAATTTATTCAGGGATCCAAAGGTTCATGGGACAGTTCTACGATGGAGATCAAAGACCTTGCCGGTAATGTGGTATGGAAGTATGATTATGAAGCAGAAAAAGCAAACTTCAAACAGACCGACCCGTATACCTTGGAGCATGTAAACTGGATCAATAGTATCCGTGGTAACAAACCACTTCAGCAGGCTTCCGAAACAGCTATTTCGAATATGGCAGCTATTATGGGACGTGAATCGGCTTATTCCGGTGCTGAGACGACCTGGGATGCTATGACTGCTTCTCCGTTGGATTATACTCCGAAAGACCTGAATCTGGGTAAGATGGATATGAGCACATTTACTGTTCCGGTTCCGGGAAAACCTCGTGATCAAAATAAATAAAGATATGACATTAAACAGAAGAAACTTTTTAAGAATAACCTTGTCTGGTGCTGCGGTAGCAGCCGTAAGTACCGGCACGTTGGCATCCTGTGCATCGAAGGCTTCTTCGGATGAGAAATGTCCGGAAACGAAGTCTTGCTGCAACACCAAGGCGAAACTGAACCTCTCTTTCCAGGAAGGCATCGCTCCGGGTGAAAACCTGAACCAGAAGCTGGACTATATGGAAAAGCTGGGTATTGTCGGTTTTGAACCGGGAGGCCGTGGACTGAAAGACCGTGTAAAGGAAATCAAAGAAGCCCTGAGCGGTCGTGATATCAAAGTCAGTGCCATTTGTGCAGGGTTTGAAGGTTTTATCCTCTCTACTGATCCGGCTATCCGTCAGAAATGTATGGATACGATGAAAGAGATTATCACCGCAGCCGGCGAACTGGGATCGACAGGGGTTATCATCGTTCCGGCTTTCAACGGGCAGGTACCGGCATTACCTCATAATCAGGAAACCCGCGACTTCTTGTGCGAGCAGTTCACCGAAATGGGAAACCATGCCGCTCAGAACGGAACGACCGTGATCTTTGAACCTTTGAACCGTAAAGAATGTTTCTATATGCGTCAGGTGGCTGACGCCGCTTCCGTATGCCGGGATATCAACAATCCGGGAGTACGTTGCATGGGTGACTTCTGGCATATGACCTGGGAAGAAACGTCCGATATGGGAGCTTTTATCTCGGCTGGAGACTATTTGCAGCACGTACACGTGGCAAGCCGCAAACGTCGCAGCATGCCGGGTGAAGACGGGGAAGCAGATAACTACGTAGACGGCTTCAAGGGCCTGAAGATGCTGGGTTATGACAAATACGTAAGTTTCGAATGCGGATGCCAGGGCGATCGTAACATCGTTGTCCCTGCCGCGGTAGAACTCTTGCGCAAACAATGGGAAGAAGCATAAATTATGCCTTTAGTATATCCAAATATGCAAATGAGTGAGGTGGTGGAAGAACATCCCTCACTCATTCCTGTAATCAACCGGTTCGGTATCCGCCTCGGGTTGGGCGATAAATCGGTGAAGACGATCTGTGACGAATATCAGTTGGATACCGATTTCCTGCTGACTGTAATCAACACGTTCCTGAACGAGGAATACTTCCCGGAAAGGAAGTTACAGACATTCCATACGACACAGATTATCGATTACCTGACCAAGACCAATCTTTACTACCTGCGTTACCAGTTGCCGAACATAGAGCGGCACCTAACTTCTTTCATCTCTATGAGCACGCCGGGAAACAATACGTTGAACCTGATCGGCAAATTCTTCTCCTCTTTCAAGGAAGAGCTTACGGCACGCATCGAACATGATGATAAGGAATGGTTCCCTTACTGCCTGGCGTTGAGTGAAAAAATAAAAGGAGGCTGTAATTCCGATGAAAAAGAGGCACTCCATCTGGGCGACGAGCAGCGTTCGGAAGATGCTATAGAAGCATTGTTGTCCGACCTGAAAGGCATCATGATCAAGCATCTTTCCGGCGATTACAACGAGAATCTGTGTTATGCCGTGATCTTTGGGATCAGCAGCCTTGAAAAAGACATCAAGCAGCATAACCGTATCCGTTACCGTATCTTGACTCCGATGGTCTCTGCCATGGAGAAATTATGTAAATAACCCCTGTCGATGCACCGGAACAAACAAATAGCGATTATCTTACCCGACACTCTACAAAGTATAGGTCTTCAGAGTCTGCTGACCGACTACTTTCCTCCGGTCGAGGTCTGCTATTTCCCTGCATTCGAGATTTTTAATGCGGCAGGTGGCAATGATGCGTTCGATTATTATTTTACCTCTCCGGACATCATGGTGTTGAACGCCGATTTTTTCCTTCCCCGCCGTAGCAAAACCACGGTACTGATCGATGGGGGAGAGGGCACCGGCGGTATTTCCACCACCAACCATATAACCATCAAGGCATCGCAGGAGATTATCATCGAGCAATTGCAGCAACTGTTTACCAGCGACAGTTCCGCTTACACAGTCGGTGAAAACAGCAAGGACCTTTCTTCCCGCGAGACCGACGTCCTCCAACTGATCGTCAAAGGCATCACGAATAAGGAGATTGCCGACAAACTGAATATCAGCCTTAACACTGTCCTGACTCACCGCAAGAATATCACAGCCAAGCTAGGCATCAAGACCGTCTCCGGTTTAACATTCTATGCCATCATGAACGGGATTATTTCGGGGGATGATATTGAGTTATAATCCTTGATAGTAATTGTCAAAATCTTCGCAATACAGATAATGAGTTTTCATTTCAGAAATGCCGGCGATATATTCGTTCATTAGTTGTATACAAACTAACTTTCATACTGTGTCAATGGGATAGTGAGACCTCTTGCAATTATTCTTTTTAACTATAATCTTTCAGTTATAAAATATATTCTTACATTTGCAGAACAGTTACGCTATCAAGGCGATAGCGAACATAACCATAAAATATACTTAACTATGGAAGAAGAATTAATTCCGTTAAAGGAGAAGTTTATCAACCCTTTTTCAGACGTTGGGTTTAAAATGATTTTCGGGAGTGAAGTTAGCAAGGAGTTGATTATCAAATTTCTCAACAGTTTGTTAAATGAAGGTATTACGGATATAACCTTCCGAAATGTAGAAGCATTAGGGATGGGGCGAAACGACCGCAAGGCAGTATTCGACATCTTCTGTGAAACAGACAAGCATGAAATGATAATCGTGGAGATGCAAAAGAGTTCCCAGAAATATTTTTCCGACCGGGTGTTATATTACGCTTCCTTTGCTATCCAGCAACAGGCTACTTACGCAAAAGAACAGTTGGAGCGGGCGTTGGAACAGGAAGCAAAGAATGGTTGTAAGGCAGAGACGAAGTTGCTTCGCTGGAACTATGCTGTGAACCGTGTGTATGTAGTTTGTGTTTTAAACTATATAATGGATCGCAAGCATCCTGAAAAATACCGTTGGGACGTGGTCCGTATGGACCGTGAGTTGAAAGAACCTTTCAGCGAAACATTAACGGAGGTTTATCTTGAAATGCCTAAATTTAAACTGCTCCTATCGGAATGCGATACGTTATACAAGAAATTTTTATATGTACTAAACAATATAGAGATCATGGCACGATTACCCAAGGAATTGAACGAACAGATTTTCCAGAAGCTGAAAAGCATAGTGGAAATCGAACGTATGACCCCTGACGAACGTTTGGAATACGAGCTAAGCCTCTCCACCGAACGTGACCTGTATGCCTGCATGGAAACTAAATATGAGGAGGGTATGGAAAAAGGCAAATTCGAGGGTATCAAAGAGGGTATGAAAGAGGGTATCAAAGAAGGCATTCGTGAAGTCGCCCTCCGCCTCAAACAACTCGGCATGGATATGCAATCCATCATGCAAGCCACCGGCCTGACCGAATCCGAGATACAAGCTTTGTAATTACTATATATTATATATAGCAGGCGATCCATATCAGATCGCCTGTTTCTATTATCAAGTATTTCTACCTTTTCCGCCCGTTCAGATTATCCAGCAAAAACTTTCCGGGTTTAAACTTGACACTCACACGGGGAGCGATGAGGTAGGAAGTGCCGTAGATAAAGTTGTGCCATAATTTACCTGATTGAAAATGATACTTTCACAAAGGTAGAGAAATATTCTTAATAATATACCTTTTCACCGAATCCGGGATACAAGCACTGTCATCCCTATACATTATATATGTAGCAAGTTCTCCGGGCCAGGTCGCCAGCTATATTTTCCCTACCAATACCTACTATTTCTGCGGTATAAGATTATGCCGGTTATTAGCTAAATAATGTCATTTGCAAACAATACCTGTCGTTTGTGGAAATAAATTGCATAATCATTTCGTAATCTTTAGCTTTAGGCAATTATAGATCTTCGAATCTTATACCAACTGTTCTTATGAAAGAAAGTAAGCAAGATAGAATATCTGCCGCCAGAACGATCTGTCCGAATCTGGGAGGTGCAGTGCGTTTTCCAGATGCTCGTTCTCAGGTCGTAGCGCAAGCAAAACTAACTGCTTTGATTCGACAAACAGGCCATCCCTCTGTTATCCAGCGGCAAATCGGACTGTATGGCAACGTTGGAGATATTGTTATTACAATGTATGGAGAGGTATGGCGGATTGTAGCTGTCAACCCCGAGACTTATACGATCGAATATGCCGGAACAAGAGCCCGCATGATAACGAGGCAGAATGTCTCTCCTGATGATGAACGATATAGATTGGCTGGTGCCGAAACAAGCTCATCCGACCAATCTGATTCCGAAACGAGCTCATCTGACCATTCTGATTTATCCGAAGCCTATCAATCAGACGATATAAGTGAACCAAGCAGTGGTGAATCGGATGATATATATAGGCCTACTACCGGTGAAACGATTCATACGAAGATCCATACTCCTCATTCTGCCGAGCATCGCAGTGCAATAGCAATCCGTGATATGCGTGCAGGAAGAGAACTCACCTATCCGCAGCCTTTTCTGACGCAAATAGGATCGGGCATGTTTGAATTTTCTCCTACTACCTGGCGAAAAGACTTTGGCGTGTATCCCGTAACCAGAAATGAGGACGAGGAAGCACGGCAAAGAGAGGGGAATGCTAAAACCTATCGTCAGTTAGCAGCCTTAGTGGAAGCAGATCGTAAAAGAATCGGAGCAACGGAATCTCAACTCAAGGAATGCTTAAACGCTATTTTGCGGAGTAACACCGGAGTCTCTTTAGAAGATATGCGAGCACTATATCCTTTCCTGGATGAGGAAACTTTGGCACATTTGTCGGAGTTGGCGGCAATTTTAAGATTGGACCAGGCGAGAGCACATCAGGCGAGAGGCGTGATCGATGCCGAAGTCTTTCAAAAAGGAGCATCTTTTACCGCAACTTTTGGAAGTGGCACTTCAGCCGCTCCTGCCTATAGAGGTGCCAGATCGGCGACTGTACATAAAGGTCAGGGTGGCGTACAATCACTTAGACAGGCTGATGATACTGAATTCGCCAGTACTGAATCCCCGACTAGATATAGGATAGACACATTGACCGATGAAGAACTTATTAGTTTTATAGATAAAGCCGTTGATCAAAAGGCTACTTGGGCAATAAATCTGTCACGTATGGCCGAGGAAGGAGGAAGTGCTGTTGCATTAGAATACTTACGTCAAACAACCAGCCGTATCAGTGTTATGCCGAATGGCCGTATTTTTATTCATTTACGAGGTGGCTGATCTTTTTACTGGAGATCAGCATATAGTTATTAAAATGACAAAATAAAGCTGGTGATAAATAATTAGGATAAAATTTTAAATATACCTGATTCTCAAAATGACTAGAAAAAACGATCGTTTTTATTTGTCAGCAAAACTAGGACTTTTTTTAATACCGACCAAACTTTTCACTATTTATTAATGCTTAATAATCAAGTTCTTTTGAGGAAAACACAAAAAAGGTGATGCTCCCGTGAAAATGACTAGAAAAAACGATCGTTTTTTTTAGTCATTTTTATTTTGACAAAACGGTCGAATATTAACCGGAGATCTAACAAAACTCCACAATCCGCACTAGTATGCAAAACAAATTAAGAGGATGGCTGGCAGATAACAGCTTAACGGCAGATCCGAAAGATCGGAT
>NZ_QSDP01000259.1:0-618 GCF_003463685.1 Parabacteroides sp. AM58-2XD | reverse complement strand
ACAGCCTTTCTTTTTGTATTGACTGAGAGATGAATGTTTTCAAGCGACCGTTTTTTGCGTAATTCTTTCCCATATGCGATTTTTGTCTGGTAAAATCTGCCATACGAATAAAAACAGCCCCCTAAGAGATATATTCTCCCCGTTTTGGGTGTGTTTCGCTATCCGGGAACACATTTTCTTAATGTTGAAGGCAATGGCGAAGAAGGCAAAGTCCATTGTCACCTTGTCTTCTCCCACATGCCGGAACCTTCTATATGCCATGTTGTGTTTCATCTGTCCAAAAACTGCTTCCGGTTCTATACATCGCCTTCCCCTATGCCTGAAGCCTTCTTCCGAGAGTGACCTTTCCCGTGCCTGCCGTTTGTATTGGTTTAACCGGTGGTTGACTTCTATAATACGGTTCCCCCGGGCTTTAAAGCAACTGCCACGTAAAGGACACCCTTCACATCTTTGTGCTTTATACCGGGCACTTTCGGTGACGTATCCGCTAGCTGTTTTGTCACGTCTGATTCCTATACGGTTCATGTGCTGCCCCATAGGACAAACGTAATAATCCTCCTCCGCATTGTAATGGAGACTCTCCGTATGGAATGGATTGGGAGTATAACGGGGACGCTG
>NZ_QSDP01000258.1:0-639 GCF_003463685.1 Parabacteroides sp. AM58-2XD | reverse complement strand
TCTATTTGTTTCATTAGCAACATCTTTTCCATATATATTTTCGATAGTACCTTTATTTCCAATAGAAAATAATTTCAAATTTAGGCTTACACCAATGAGTTACTTTTTCAGAATCCTTTGATTTATGCGAATATCTATCAAAATTCGCATAAGAAAAGACGTCAAATTTAGGCTTACACCAATGAGTTACTTTTTCAGAATCCTTTGATTTATGCGAATATCTATCAAAATTCGCATAAGAAAAGACGTCTGATGTTTGAATTCCAAGGTTTCTTTCTTTAACATAAAAATCATCATACTCTTCTTTCAATTTTTTTATATTAACAATAGGAATTCCTACGTTCTGAGCAGTTCCCAATGGAAAATGTTGTAACTTATATGTACAACCTAAGAAGTCCTCATTGGAGGACGTAGCAAATGGCATTACAGTACCTTTTGTTTTATTACGCAAAGGAAATTCTAAAGGGAATTTAGGATCTCTTTCTTTCAAAACTACTTCTTCATAAGTAGTAACACTTTCTGATTTAAGAGAATAACCTTTATCTATCCCATCCTCTATTGTACAAGAAAAAGCTAAAGCCCCTAAAATGGAAAAAATAATTGTTCTTTTCATAACTATATCAATTTAATTAGATTCAA
>NZ_QSDP01000257.1:0-723 GCF_003463685.1 Parabacteroides sp. AM58-2XD | reverse complement strand
ATAGATGGTAATAATGGTATAGGATTTGCTAATGGATATTATATTCATAATTTAGATAGCATTTACGTGCCAAACAGAGATATTAAGGAAATCTCACTCGTTAACAAAAATGGTACTTTAATAACTAAATATTCCTATGATAAAGATGTCGCACCCGAAAATTTATCTATATTCAGTATTTCTGCGTCTTATCAAAAACAGGCAGAAGTTATCGGACGAACAATGTATCTATATTCAGGCCCCAATCGTTTTAATGACCATGATCCAGTTTCTATTAAATTTAACATGGACTCATACGATATTTCTGCCTTACCTTTTGATTATCCAGAATATCCAGGTTCAGATAACAAATTAAAAAAATTCGGATTAGAAACTGCTTTTAGTCGTTGTTTTGATGGAAAACATTTTATTTACTCTTTCTATTATGATGAAAACATATATATAGCATCTATAGAGCATGATTCCATAAAAAAAATACCAGTAAAAAGCAAATATTTTGACAAAGTAATATTACCTGGAGAATTAACCGCAAGCCCACAAGATTTTTGTGAAAATCCATGGTATGGTAATTTGTTATATGACAAATATCGTAACATCTACTATCGAATATCTTATCCTACTATCGAATATCTTATCCAAAGGAAAAGTATAGATAAAAAATATTCGACCAGGAGAATTATTAAGTTATGGTCGTAAAATTTTTCAATCATCATTTAGATAAAA
>NZ_QSDP01000256.1:0-728 GCF_003463685.1 Parabacteroides sp. AM58-2XD | reverse complement strand
TAAATATTTATATTCATTGTTCATGATATCAACAAAAACTTCATTGGAACGGATTAATTTATATAAAAACCCTTTTCTAGGTATACTTTGGTGTATAAAATCTAAGGGCTTTCCATCTTGGAAATATCGTTCTATTTTTATCGGTTTCAACACTAGCATATCATCATTAAAATATATAAACATGTCTGAAAGGTTTGGTATTAAGTGTAAATTCGCTTCTATAGAGTTAGATTGAAGACAGGCAAGTGATTTGTGTTTTCGAAAAAGTCAGAATGTTTTACTATATGCAATTTTTCAGAATCTGTATTCATCCAATAAGGTAAATGTCCCCAAGTGACAAAATGTATTTTATTTATCCATGGCATAAATTTCTCAAAACCTCTAAATAAATATCTAAGAGTATCCCAATCTCTGAAATATTTTTCAGAATTAGATTCTTTTAAAGAAAGATACTTTGAACGTTCTTTTAGCCAAGCTGGGTCTTTCCCATTTACCCATGTAACAACTACATCAATTTTATTATTTTTCATATTATTTATTATTGTTACGGTGTTTTATATGCGATAATAAATCATTCCACTGTTGAGAAATTGTTATCTCATCAAATGGGGAATTGTTCGCTATTTCAAGTGATTTTAGAGACATTCTTTTTAAAACGTCCCTATTATTGTACAATAATTCATTTTTCTTCTAAAATGATATAATTCTCAAACATTTAGTATTGGAAT
>NZ_QSDP01000255.1:0-781 GCF_003463685.1 Parabacteroides sp. AM58-2XD | reverse complement strand
TATTTGTTACTTACATATGGGTTTATGTTAGAAGGACGTACCTTGTGTGATAAGTATTTTAAACTTAAACCAGGATTATTATCTTTTAGTACAAGATGGGAAAATTTCAGAAAAAGATATTGTTTATTGAATAATGAGCCGGATTATTCAATGTCTGAAAATGAAGCTATTGAGTTGTGTGATTCAGAATTTAGAAGAGTAATAATATCACAATTCGAAAAAGATAAAGAATATGGATACAAACATTTAGTTGCATTAAGCGGTGGATTAGATTCTAGAATGACATCATGGGTAGCTCACGAACTAGGATATGCAGAACAATTAAATTATACTTTCTCCCAAAGCGACTATTTGGATGAATCCGTGCCAAAACAAATTGCACGGGATTTAAAACATGAATGGATTTTTAAATTTCTAGATAATGGATTGTGGCTGAAAGATATAGAAAATATCACAAAAATTACAGGTGGTAATGTGTTGTATTATGGTTTAGCGCATAATGGAAGCTTTTTAGAGAATTTGAATCTAGAGAAGTATGGTATTATTCATTCAGGACAATTGGGAGATGTAATTTTTGGAACCTGGTATGAATCGCCCAATCCTCAAGCCCAGTTCCATTTAGGGAATGGAGCATATTCTTGTACCTATTTAGATAAAATTAGTAATATATCAATTGAGAAATTTGATAATCAAGAAATTTCTAAATTTTATCATAGGGGATTTTGTGGTACTAATAATGGACAATTAATAGATATGATTTATTCAGAAACTTGCTCTCCAT
>NZ_QSDP01000254.1:0-796 GCF_003463685.1 Parabacteroides sp. AM58-2XD | reverse complement strand
TATTTAGTACCATCATAATGAAAACAACACTATCCATATTTACAGTTTTATTATGCACCTTTTTTTCATGTAATGAAAAAAGTATAAAGGAGAATGACTATTCTAATACATCTACAAAAGTTATTAATGCACCTTTTTTTCATGTAATGAAAAAAGTATAAAGGAGAATGACTATTCTAATACATCTACAAAAGTTATTAATGTTCCCGACAAACTAGATATCACATCACATTCGGACTCTATCTTTTCGAAAGTTACTTTTTTACCATTAGAGACTAAACCGGACTGCATGATATCTTTTGTTATGAACTTAAAAATAGTAGATTCTCTTATTTATATCAATGATGGATTAAAAAGACTCCTTGTTTTTGATTCCAAAGGAAAATACAAATATCAAATTGGTTCCAAAGGTAATGGACCAGGAGAATACTTGGAAATGCGAGACTACCTCGTATATAAAGATCATATCGAGATCTTAGATTTCAAAAAAATAATTACTTATTCCTTAACAGGTGATTACATAGAAACAAAACACTTTGATTTTTTAGATCAAAATCAATACTGTAATGCAGACTATTTCACACAAGCTCCCACTGGTGGTTATTATTTTTGGGGTGGAACATCTGGTATAAAAGATTTTAGTGCAGAGAAAAAAAGATACCTAATGTATCATGTTAGTGATGATATGAAAATTAAAAAAGGAGAATTTCTTATTACACATGGTTCCGGATCATGTTTTTATAGATATACAAACTTTGAGGATCTGACTATTATTGATCCTTCTTATGGTAATTAC
>NZ_QSDP01000253.1:0-829 GCF_003463685.1 Parabacteroides sp. AM58-2XD | reverse complement strand
ACATACACACTCTCCATTCCAATTATATATAAGAATATTATTACTTAGCATTAGCATTCATCATTCCTTCATTTATTATTGTTGCGCTAATTTTTTTTCCGGAATATAAAGTATAGATGTATTTGTCGGTTGCATATATATCTGTATAACCAATAACATTTTCTTGTCCATGTTTAATGCTGTTAATTCCTGGACTACTGTCGTTTATATATATAGGATATATATCGTGATAACTTTTTATAAGATTAGGGGTTGCGCTTATTTGATATAATTCGAATATGGCCCCTGATGATGTTACTGATGCAAACCTATCTAATAATGGATTATAAACCATCCAACCTTGATAAGCAAGTGCTTTACTTTTAATTCCAGATTCATTTCCATCTTTTGGAAAATCCCCAAAAGATTTTATAAATTCCCCTTCATTGTTTAATATTGCATATCTATTATTATCATTTTCATTTTTATCCAAAAGGCCTGAAACTATATATCCATATTTTGTTTGTATTATCGAAAGAGGCATACATTTCAATTTTGTTATATCTGAAATGTTTTTTGATAAATCTTTTGTTATTATTTGCTTTTTTTGTAGATCAAATATATTAACGCTTGACTTATCCTTTTTCTGCATTAAACGTGGCATAATATTTTCATCTGGTCCTTCTCCTAGTTCTGCAAATGATTGGAGGCTATCTTTTGTATAATAAATTTTATCTAAAAGAGATTGTCCTAAGTAGTTTTCTTTAATTATACATTGATGATCTTCAAATGGAATCATCCTACCAAAAGAATTTAATTTGTAAGTATCGATATTGAGTTTTTTAGCCTT
>NZ_QSDP01000252.1:0-835 GCF_003463685.1 Parabacteroides sp. AM58-2XD | reverse complement strand
TCAAGCAAATAATACCAAAAAGTTATATTCTTGCACTAAAGAACATAGCTAGACAAAAAGCATATTCTTGCACTAAAGAACATAGCTAGACAAAAAGCATATCAAAACAGCTAGATGAAGCACTAAATATTCTACATCAGGGAGATCTATTGCTCGAACATTAAATGATACAAGTGTATTTGTTAGCATATATAATACTTTGGGGAATATATATTGCCTAATGGGGGATTATGAAAAAGCAGAAGATAATCTTCTAAAATCAGCATCTTTAGATACGAATAGTCTAAACAATAACTATCTAGCATTGACACAAATGTATTTAAATGTAGCTAATTATGAAAAAGCAGAAGATAATCTTCTAAAATCAGCATCTTTAGATACGAATAGTCTAAACAATAACTATCTAGCATTGACACAAATGTATTTAAATGTAGCTAATTTAGACAAGGCTAATTATTATCTAAATAAAGTCGATTCCAATGATAATAAATACAAAGGTACAATTGCATATTACAAATATCTATATGAAAAAGAGAGAAAGAATTACATGTCTGCACTAGAGAATTACGAGATATGGAATGATACATATATTGACGAAACTATGAAAAAAAAGGAAGAGAACATTCTTGAACTCGAAAAGAAATATGATCAAGCCATAAATGAAACAAAATTACAAGAGTTGAAAATATCTCGTCTTGTGTATATTGTAATACTATGTCTTTCGCTCATTTGTTTATTTATCCTTCATACCCTTTTCCGAAATCATAAAAAAAAGATGAATAATAAAATTATTTCTTTAGAAGAAAAAATCAATTCCATTAACAAAGAATTAGAT
>NZ_QSDP01000251.1:0-853 GCF_003463685.1 Parabacteroides sp. AM58-2XD | reverse complement strand
CGGAATGCGATACGTTATACAAGAAATTTTTATATGTACTAAACAATATAGAGATCATGGCACGATTACCCAAGGAATTGAACGAACAGATTTTCCAGAAGCTGAAAAGTATTGTGGAAATCGAACGTATGACCCCTGACGAACGTTTGGAATACGAGCTAAGCCTCTCCACCGAACGCGACCTGTATGCCTGCATGGAAACGAAGTATGAGGAAGGTATGGAAAAAGGTATGGAAAAAGGTAAATTCGAGGGTATCAAAGAAGGCATTCGTGAAGTCGCCCTCCGCCTCAAACAACTCGGCATGGATATGCAATCTATTATGAAAGCCACCGGCCTGACCGAATCCGAGATACAAGCCTTGTAGTTACTATACATTAATATCTATAGCAGGCGACCTGATATAGATCGCCTGTTTCTATTTTTACTGGCTCCAAGAAGTTGGTATAAACTATATTTTCAAGAGGCGTTTTGTATTCATCAAAAAGAATCCCTATATTTGCAGAACAGTTACGCTATCAAGGCGGTAGCGAACATAACCATAAAATATACTTAACTATGGAAGAAGAATTAATTCTGTTAAAGGAGAAGTTTATCAATCCCTTTTCCGATATCGGGTTTAAAATGATTTATTACGCCTCCTTTGCTATCCAGCAACAGGCTACTTACGCAAAAGAACAGTTGGAGCGGGCGTTGGAACAGGAAGCAAAGAATGGTTGTAAGGCAGAGACGAAGTTGCTTCGCTAGAACTATGCTGTGAACCGTGTGTATGTAGTTTGTGTTTTAAACTATATAATGGATCGCAAGCATCCTGAAAAATACCGTTGGGACGTGGTCCGTATGGACCGTGAGTTG
>NZ_QSDP01000250.1:0-855 GCF_003463685.1 Parabacteroides sp. AM58-2XD | reverse complement strand
ATATGCTGGGAATATACCATATACAAGATGGCGGGTGTTCCTTGTAAACTGTTGTGCACGATAGTTGTATCGGCGTGGTGAACTTGTCACTGTGTGTTCTCTCGTAGGTTACTGGCGATTATCTCAAAAGCGACTACCAACTAACTCATTAGTAGTTAGTTGGTATTACTAGCCTGTGCAGGGTAACCAACTACGGTGTACAGGGTAACCGGATAAGGTGTACACCCTAACCGACTAGGGTGTACAGGGTAGCTTTACCAGGTAAGGGCTTAAGATACAATAGGTAAGTGGGTATGTAATAGTTCCTCCTTTATCTATTTATAAGAAATGAAAGAACTAATTTAAAAAGTCACATTGCCGGATGAAAGGCAACGATAACTGATGCCGGCATTGCCGGAACGAAATGAGATTCACTTTTAACCTCCGTCAAGCGAAGCCTGCGCTGTATAAATCGCCCTCCAATAAAGTTTTCAAACTTCACCTTTCAGATTTCATTGCACATAATTACTTGAAAAATAACGGATCAGCCTGAAGGGTGCCTTATACAAGAAGTAGATTCCGATAAGTAGGCATCCGTTTGCCAACCAATAGTTATCCGTTCGTCAACCCCTAGTTATCTATTTGCCGGCGGGAAGTTATCCGTCCCAAAAGTATAGGTGTTCCGAATTGTCAAGACAGCTTTTTGGATGACAAAGTTTATATGTTTGAAAACAAAAGTCTTCTATTTTGCCGGCAGCTATTTAACCTTGAATTCTCGTATACATTTTTTGCAGTTTCATCCCTTCAGCCGGATGCATTGAAAAATACTCTATCCAGGGCATCTGAAAGCTGAAAGCAATAACATGCAATTCATAA
>NZ_QSDP01000025.1:0-64124 GCF_003463685.1 Parabacteroides sp. AM58-2XD | reverse complement strand
CAGCGAACTGAATGTTTCGGGTTACTACCCCCATATCCCTTCCGACGTGGGTTCTCCGTCGGAGGCGCCTGTTCCTCACCACGGCTTCGGCACGATCAACGATCCCGGCCGCGAGCTGGACTGGAGCGGAAAGAACAAACTGAAACTGGGCGTAGCCGGAACTGCCGAACTCGGTTTCCTGTTCACCCTGGGCGAAGACACCGACCTGTTGTTGGGCGGCTACATCGACTACGGTTTCACCAACATGAAGAAAAAGAAAGACCAGGGGTTGTTATCTACTCCTGCATCTTATCATCCGGACGGGAACATGACGGTAGGAAAAGGTATTCCTTATAATGGCATGATGAATTCAAACGTAACAGATAAAGTGAAGGTTATGTCTTTCGGGGTAAAATTAGGGGTTAGGTTTAAATTGAATTAAAAGATCACCGATTGATCTTTAATCTATTAAAAGCGATGAAGGCCGGAAGATGATTTCCGGCCTTTTCGTTTATCTCATTATTATGCAAAAGAAGATTAGAAAAGCTACCATATATTTTCTACCTTTGCATTTATCTATACAAACCGAACAATGTTCACGAAAGCCCATAGATAAAAACTAAAAGCATTATGAATATACAACAACTCGAGTACATCCTGGCAGTAGATACATACCGCCACTTCGCAAAAGCAGCAGAACATTGCAGAGTAACACAACCTACGCTCAGTATGATGATACAAAAACTGGAAGACGAACTTGGCATTAAATTATTCGACCGGAATATGCAGCCGGTCTGCCCTACCCCGCCGGACGTAAGGTGATCGACCAGGCTCGTACCGTTCTTTATCAGGCTTCCCTCATTAAAGATATTGTCAATGAAGAAGAACAATCGTTGAAAGGGACGTTCCGGCTGGCAGTACTTCCGACGATCGCTCCTTACCTGCTACCTCGTTTTTTCCAGCAGTTGTCTGAAAAACATCCGGAACTGGACATCCGTATCCTCGAAATGAAAACGGCTCCCACTATGGCTGCGATCCTGAATGGTGAGATAGATGCAGCCATCATCGCCAACCAGCCCACAGAAAACCAGCTACAAGGCGATACATTATATTATGAGCAGTTCTTCGGATATGTGGCTAAAAACGATCCGGTATTCAAGAAAGATATGATCCGTACGGCTGATATAAGCGACGAACATCTCTGGTTGCTGGATGAAGGTCACTGTTTCCGCGACCAGTTGATGCGTTTCTGCCAGATGGAAAAGGTAAAACTGCGTCAGGCCGCTTACCGTCTGGGAAGCCTGGAAACATTTATGCGCATGGTAGAAAGCGGCAATGGCGTCACTTTCATTCCGGAGCTGGCAACCCTGCAACTCAGCGAAGATCAGAAAAAACTGGTACGCCCCTTTGCCATTCCCAAGCCGGCACGCGAAATCGTCTGGATCACACGGAAAGACTTTATCCGCCATACCATTGCCGGTATGTTGATCGAGAGTATTAAGAAGTCTGTACCCAAAGAGATGTTGACGCTGCAAGCCGGATTAAAAGTCGTCTGAACATTATTTTTATCGCTTAGCGAAAAAAATTATTACTTTTTGCTTGTAGTTTCCAAAAAAGCGTTACTTTTGCTGCGTATTTAAAAACAAACGAGACAAATGAATCGATTTAGCTTTACATATTTCTTTTATTACTTTTACTTTAGCAGAGTGAAGGCAGGAATTTGTATGTAAAGCGTTGATGATAGAAAATATGTATCAATAAACAATATAAAGTCCTGCCGGTTTCGGTGGGACTTTTTTTGTGACAATAAATTAGAAAGATGAAAAAGAAAGTAGCAATTCAGGGAATAGCCGGTTCGTATCACGACATTGCAGCCCGTAGCTTCTATGAAGGTGAAGATATTGAAATTGTTGGATGCAATACATTCAGAGATGTTATTTCAGCCATTAAGAAAGACCCGTCTTTGTTGGGACTGATGGCCATCGAGAATACTATTGCAGGGAGCTTGCTGCAAAATCATGAACTGATTCGCGAAAGCGGACTGAGAGTGATCGGTGAATACAACTGCGCATTTCGCACTCGCTTGTTGCACTGCCGGGAACATCGATACACGATGTCACGGAAGTCAACTCCCACCCTATTGCGCTTATGCAGTGTACCGACTTCCTCGATACCTTGCCGAATGCCAAAGTGGTTGAGAAAGAAGATACGGCGATGAGTGCCCGATGGATTGCCGAGAATAACCTGGAAGGACACGCTGCTATTTGCGGGAAACTGGCCGCCCAAATCTACAAGATGGAAATACTGGCCGAAGGGATAGAGACCAATAAACGAAACTTCACCCGCTTCCTTGCCATAGCAGACCGCTGGACGGCTGAAGATCTTCTTGAAAAATCAGACATCAACAAATCTTCGTTAGTTTTCGCTCTTCCCCACACCTCCGGCAGTCTTTCCAAAGTCCTCTCCATTCTTTCTTTTTACGACATGAATCTTTCTAAAATACAATCGTTACCGATCATCGGCCGCGAATGGGAGTATTTGTTCTATATCGACCTGACATTTACTGATTATACAAGATACAGACAGGCATTGGATGCCATCACTCCATTAACAAAGGACTTAAAAATTTTAGGCGAATATGCAGAAGGAAAACAAAGTGTGTAACATCACACCCGCTGACCGTGTAGGCAGCGTACAGGAATACTACTTCTCAAAGAAACTGAAAGAGGTAGCCGAAATGAATGCCGCAGGAAAGAATGTGATCAGCTTGGGCGTAGGTAGCCCTGATCTGCCTCCTTCGGAACAGACCATCGAGACATTGTGCGAACATGCACATAATGCGAATGAGCATGGTTACCAACCGTATGTGGGTATCCCCGAACTGCGTAAAGGTTTCGCCGACTGGTATCAGACATGGTATGGAGTTGAACTGGATCCGAAAACAGAGATACAACCGTTGATCGGTTCCAAAGAAGGTATCCTGCATATCTCACTGGCATTCCTGAATCCGGGCGACGGCGTATTGGTTCCCAATCCCGGTTATCCGACTTATAGCTCTGTCAGCAAGCTGGTACAGGCAAATCTAATTCCTTATGAACTAAAAGAACAATTAGGATGGCAGCCGGATTTCGAGGCATTGGAAAAGATGGACCTTTCCGGCGTAAAGCTGATGTGGGTCAACTATCCGAACATGCCTACCGGAGCAAACGCCAGCAGGGAGCTTTTTGAAAATCTGGTTGCTTTCGGACGTAAACACGGTATCATTATCTGTAACGACAATCCTTACAGTTTCATCCTGAACGATCAGCCATTAAGTATCCTGAGTGTTCCGGGAGCCAAAGATATCTGTATCGAAATGAATTCGATGAGTAAGGCGCACAATATGCCGGGATGGCGTATGGCGATGCTGGCCTCGAACGCTCAGTTCGTTCAATGGATATTGAAAGTGAAGAGCAACATCGACTCCGGCCAGTTCAAACCGATGCAGCATGCAGCTGTAGAAGCATTGAAAGCGCCGAAAGAATGGTATGACAATATGAACCGTACCTATCGTAGCCGCCGTGATCTGGCCGGACAAATCATGCACGCCATTGGTTGTACCTACGATGAAAACCAGGTCGGCATGTTCCTCTGGGGAAAAATCCCGGCAGAAGCAGAAGGTAGCGAAGCTCTGGCAAACAAGGTATTGTATGAAGCCAACGTTTTCATTACCCCCGGATTTATCTTCGGAAGCTGTGGCGAACGTTACATCCGTATCTCACTTTGCTGCAAGAACGAAGCATTACAGGAAGCATTAAACAGAATTAACAATATGCCAATGTGAGAATGTGCCTATATGCCAATGGAGATACTCTGATTGGCAAATTGGCAAATTGGCAAATTAACACATTATTTATCATGGAAATGGAATTAGAATCAATCTTATTACCCGGTGTAGACCCACAGCGCCCCATCATCATCTCGGGCCCGTGCAGTGCCGAAACAGAAGAACAAGTAATGGGCGCAGCCCATCAGCTGGCATCAAAAGGCGTTAAAATATTCCGTGCCGGAATCTGGAAACCCCGTACTAAACCGGGAGGATTCGAAGGTATCGGAGCCGAAGGCTTGCAGTGTTGAAACGTGTAAAGAAAGAAACAGGTATGTATGTAGCTACCGAAGTAGCCACAAAAGACCATGTATTCGAAGCGTTGAAAGCCGGAATAGATATCCTGTGGATCGGTGCACGTACCACCGTTAACCCGTTCGCCGTACAGGAAATCGCAGATGCTTTGAAAGGTGTAGATATACCTGTTCTGATCAAGAACCCGGTCAACCCGGACCTGGAATTATGGATTGGTGCTTTCGAACGCCTGTATGGTGCAGGACTTCGCCGTCTGGGTGCTATCCACCGCGGATTCAGTTCATACGATAAGAAAATGTACCGTAACCTGCCGTTGTGGCATATACCTATCGAACTTCGCCGCCGTATGCCGAACCTGCCGATCTTCTGCGACCCCAGCCATATCGGTGGCAAGCGCGAACTGATCGCTCCGCTGTCTCAGCAGGCAATGGACCTGAGCTTCGATGGCCTGATGATCGAATCGCATCCGTGTCCGGATTGCGCATGGAGCGACGCTTCCCAGCAGATCACTCCGGATGTACTGGATTATGTTGTCAACCTGCTGGTTATCCGTAACGAGACACAGACAACAGAAAACCTGGCAGAACTGCGCCGCCAGATCGACGGTATCGACGAACAACTGCTTGAACTGCTGGCTAAACGTATGCGTATCTCCCGCGAAATCGGTGTGTATAAAAAAGAACATAACATGCCCATTCTCCAGTCACCGCGTTACAGCGAAATCCTGGAAAAACGTTCGGATATGGGACAGACGATGGACCTAAACACGGACTTTGTAAAGGAAATATTGAAAGAGATACATGAAGAGTCTGTCCGTCAACAGATGATCATCATGAATGAGTAATAATATGCCAATGTGTCAATTTGCCAATGTGCCAATAAAAAAACAATATTCCTTTAAGTTATAGACTTATTGGCACATTGGCATATTAGCACATTAAACAATTATTTATAATGAAGATATTAATATTAGGTGCCGGAAAGATGGGTTCTTTCTTCACCGACCTGCTGAGTTTCGACCACGAAGTGGCTGTTCTGGAAAATGATCCGAAACGCATGCGCTTTATTTACAATGCAATCCGGATGCAGAAGCCGGAAGAGGTAGCGGAATTCGCTCCCGAACTGGTTATCAACTGCGTGACGCTGAATCACACGATAGATGCTTTCAAGGCTGTTCTTCCCTACTTGCAACCGTATTGTATTATTTCGGATATCGCATCGGTAAAGACTTATCTGAAAGAATTTTATGATACCTGTGGCTTTCCGTATGTATCGACCCACCCGATGTTCGGTCCGACTTTCGCCAACCTGGGGAATCTGGAAAAAGAAAACACGATTATCATTTCCGAAGGTGACCACCTGGGTAAGATTTTCTTCAAGGATATCTATTCAAGCCTGCGCCTGAATATCCGCGAATATACATTTGAGGAACATGACAAGGTTGTTGCCTACTCTTTAGGTATTCCGTTCGCCTCAACAATGGTTTTTGCAGCCATCATGAAGCATCAGGATGCTCCGGGTACGACCTTCAAACGTCACATGAAAATTGCACGCGGCTTGCTGTCTGAAGATGATTATCTATTGACAGAAATTCTCTTCAATCCGCGCACTCCGAAACAGATTTCACGGATACAGGAGGAATTGAATATCCTGCAAGATATCATCAAAGACAAAGACTCCGAAGCGATGAAGGGGTATCTGACTAAGATTCGTAAGAATATAGAATAATGAACCTACTTTTCCCTTGATGGAAAAGTAGACAAAAGATCAAGGCTGCACCGGCTTCACTGCTTCGGTGAAAGATTCCGCTGTCGCATCTGAACTCGCTTCGCTCAAACAGCAGATGCTCCTACCGCTCCATCTTTCCCCTTCGCGGACGTTCACCCGCTGAGGCCTTGACAAGAACGCAAAGCGTTCTCTTAGGATGGCCGATACCGACACCTATTTAACAGACGGTATCGGCCATCCCCAAAGGAAGCCCCGCTTCCTATGAAAGGCCTCAGCTGGTGAGCGTAAAGCGAAGCAGCCGGAGTGAGCGCCCGAAGGCTGTGCTGTTTGAGCGAAGCGAGTTCACATACCCTGTTTCAACTGTTCCACAAACTGGTCGATGCGGCGTAACTCTTTTGGTATGTCGATGGCTTGCGGGCAATGCTCGTTGCACTGGTCGCAACCGACACAATGGTCTGCCTGGCGCAGTTTCGGGACGCTGCGGTCGTAGCCGACCAGAAAGGCACGACGGGCTTCGCGGTAGTTTTCATCCGTTCGGCTTTTCGGAACATTTCCTTCATTCACACATTTGTTATAATGAAGAAGCACGGCCGGAATATCTATCGCATACGGGCACGGCATACAATATTTGCAATCATTGCAGGGGATTGTCGGATATTTAATCATCAGTTGCGCAGTCTCTTCCAGAAAATCCTTGTCCTCATCTGTCAGCGGAATAAGCGGGGAATACGTGCGGATATTATCCTGCAAATGCTCCATATACGTCATACCGCTCAAAGCCGTCAGCACCAGTTCGGGCGAACCGGCAAAACGGAAAGCCCATGAGGCAACGCTATCTTCGGGGCGGCGTTGTTTCAACCGGGTAACGATATGCTGGGGCACATTCGACAAACGGCCGCCCAACAACGGCTCCATGATTATAGCCGGTACATTCCGCTTTTCCAACTCCTGATAAAGATATTCGGCATTCACATTCCTACCTGTCGCATGCCGCCAGTCGACATAGTTCAACTGTATCTGCACGAAATCCCAATGAACGGTATCGTGCATAGCCAGCACCTCATCGAAAACGTCCGACGTTCCGTGAAACGACCAACCCAGATGGCGGATACGCCCCGCTTCCCGCTCTTTCATAAGGAAATCCAACATTCCGTTATCGACATAGCGGTCGTTGAATGTCTTCATTCCCTGGCCACCACCGATGGAGTGGAGCAGATAATAATCCAGATAATCGGTTTGCAACTCGCTGAATGAACGGCGGTACATCGCCATCGAGTTTTCACGCGTATAGTTCGAGAAATTCGACAATTTGGTAGCCAGATAATACGAGTCCCGGGGATGCCGGCTAAGGGCAATTCCCGTAGCCTTTTCCGACCAGCCCTGCACATAAACGGGCGACGTATCGAAATAGTTCACCCCATGGGCGATGGCATAATCCACCAGTTCGTTGACGGCATCCTGGTCAATCAAGTCGCCTTTCCCGTCGGGTGAAGGGATAGTCGGCCAGCGCATACAACCGTAACCCAGCAGGGACACTTTATCCCCCAGTCCGGGGAATGTGCGGTAAGCCATCTGGTCGGTCGGGACAGGCGAAGAGGATTTGCTTCCGGAACCTCCCTGGTCTTTCGGGGCACAGCCATAGAGTGCCGCCGTAGTAGTTGCCGCCGTGATGCCTACGATATTCAGAAAATCGCGGCGATTGATATGTTGATTCTTCATAGGTCTATTCTTTAAAAACGGATTAAATAACTCGATGTCTTTCATGCCCTTCCACATAGATGGCCGTAAACGGGCGCGACGGGCAGAGATGTTCACAGGCACCGCAACCGATGCAACGTTCGGTATTAATGACCGGTATCTTCAGGGATTTCGGATTATCCGCATCAGATACAACCATTTCTATCGCATTCGTCGGACAATGCCGGGAACAGTTACCGCATTCAACACTGTCGGTCAGCGGGATACAATTCGCTTTCACCCATACGGCATGCCCTATCTGGACAGATGATTTATCAGCTTTCGTTATCGGCTTGATGGCTCCTGCCGGACAGACTTCGGAACACTTTGTACATTCGGGACGGCAATAGCCCCGCTCATAAGACATCTCCGGCTGCATCAATGTCATCAAATCGCCGGAAAGACGCAGGACATGATTCGGGCAAACAGAGATACAAAGCTGGCAGGCCGTGCAATGCTGCCTCATATTCCGTATGCTCAATGCTCCGGGAGGCACAATCGCCGTCAGTTTTTCCTGTTCTTTCCGTTCTTTGATAGGTGCCAGTCCCCCGTCTCTCTTCATGATAACCTCTTCCCCCTTTTTCTCCTGGGCTTTCAGGGCACTGCCCATCACAACCAGGGCTGTTGCCGACAAGGCCCGCCGACGGGAAAGGTTCGTTTTATCTTCCGGTTCAGGTTTCTCCGTGCCGGTTGCCTGTTTCTTCGTTTTCCATACCGGTGCGTAGGTTAGCGCATTCTTACGACAGGCGTCCAGGCAATTCATACAGGCTACGCAACGGCTGCCGTCGATTTTATGTTCCTTGCTGTCGATGCAGGCAGCTTTACACTGGCGGGCACAAAGGCCGCAACTGTTACATTTATCCGTATCTATCGTGACACGATACAAAGAATAACGGGAAATAAACCCCAACACCGTGCCAACCGGACAAATCGTATTGCAGTAAGTACGCCCGTTACGCCAGACCAATATGACAAGAACCACCAGCGTAGCCAAAGCCACCAAAAACGTCGGCAGACTCTTCATCCATACATCCACCTCATAAAAAGCATAACTCTCCACCCGTGCCGCCAGATAAGCAAATAAATTATTCCCCCACATCCAAAGCGGCTGAAACAAATTATTAGCGATACGCCCATACGCACTGTAAGGAGCCAGCAAAGCAACCAGAGAGCCTACCCCCGCAACCAACGCCAGCACAAAAACGAACAATACTCCGTAACGCAACCAGGACAACGCCGGCGAATAAGAATAAGGCAACTTCTTCCCTCTCCTGCCAATCCGCGCAATAACATCCTGAAAAACGCCCAACGGACAAATCACCGAGCAGTAAACACGTCCGAAAGCCAGCGTCAGAAAGACTAAAAATAACACAACCCCCACATTCAATGCTAACACGGCGGGTAAGAACTGGATTTTAGCCAGCCACCCGAACCATCCGTGCAACGTTCCTGTAAAGTCGAGGAACAGTAGAGTGATAAGCACGAAACATAAGGTAGCCGCTATCAGTCTGATTTTTCGTAACATCATGTATCCTATTATTGATTAATAATCCGGTACAAATATGCCGGATTTTTAATGTAAAAGATACAGCCGTTTCGTCAAAACGAAAAAAAAGGGAATAATCGCGAAATGCCGGTCAATCGTTTACCAGCCACGCTTTAAACTCGGATGCTTTATTCTTGCTGACATAGATACGTTCGGGAACCTCCACATCGAGCGTCACCAGCAGACGGCTGTCGAACCAGATAGTGATGTTGGATATACTGTCCCTGTTTATGATGAACTGTTTGTTCGCCCGGGTAAAATCAGCCGGATTAAGGGACGGCATTATCTGTTCCAATGTCCGGGAATACGGGTAACTGGCTCCGTCTTTCAGATAGATGAAGGTGTTTTTGCCGGATGTGTAAAAGCAGGAAACATCCTTCAGGTTGACCGGCAAGAGCTTATCCTTATAAGGGACCAGCAGTTTATCCTTGTATTTAGGGGCAGGGGCCAGCCGGGTTAGCTGTGACAGGTATTGGAGAATGTCCTGCCGGTTCAGTTTGCCGTATTTATCCAAAGCATGCCTGATATCTTCGACTTTAATCGGTTTCAGCAGATAGTCGATGCTATTCACTTTAAAGGCTTCTATCGCATAACGGTCGTAGGCCGTCGTGAAAACGATAGGCGTCTCCAATTCTATTTTATCAAAGATATTGAAGGCCGAACCGTCGGACAGGTGTATATCCATAAATATCAACTCCGGAGCCGGGTTCGACTGAAGCCAGTGGACAGTCTGGGTGACACTTTCGGTATTCCCGGCAATCTGTATATCCGGGGCAACCTCCATCAATATATCCACCAGGTTTTCGTAAGCTGCTGTTTCGTCTTCTACAATCAACACGTTCATACAAGTATCATTTTAAAGGGAGACAGACGCGGAAAGTTTCTTCTGTCAATTCTATCCGTATCTGCTTATTCATTAACAAAGTAAAACGGCTCTCCAGGTTCGCAAGTCCTGTTCCGTTGGTATCGGGAGCGGACAGCTTCGGATAGACCGGGTTCGATACGACCAGTTCGTCCTGTTCGTTCAGTACGATTGAGATTTCCATTTTATGTTCGCTGTCTATCCTGTTATGGACAACCACGTTATCCACCAAAGGTAGTAAAGACAGAACGGGCAGCATCAACAAATCTTTCCGTTCTTCTTCCACCCGGACTGAAAAGGTCAGTTTATTCGCAAAACGTACTTCCATGACATACTGGAAAGACAGCATAAACTCCAACTCTTCCCGCAATGAAACCAGCCCTTTCCGGTCACTCTGAAGGATATAGCGGAAGATATCGGATAACTGATGGACATACATCAGCGTCTTTTCGTCATCCTTTTTACGAATCAATGAAGAGATGCCGTTCAGCGAATTAAAAAAGAAATGCGGATTAATCTGGTTGGCCAGTGCATCGCAGCGGCTTTGCAGATTTTCAAAACGCAAACGCTCTATCTCCGACTCCTTCTCCCGCTGCCGGGAATACAACATGGAAATATATCCGATAAACGTACAGAGAAAGCATGTCACGAAGAACTGGAATATCAGAATACTGCCTAAAGCATCCGTATGAATGCCCAAAGAAGAAACCCCGTATGATATGGAGGCATAAACCAGATAAGCGATAAAAGAAAACAGGAAGTTACGCATCAGCCGTTGCTTGAACAGGGTAGCCGGCATCTTCTTCAGATTATAGCGTATCAGCAAACTGATTAATCCCCAGAAGAAAAGGAAGCGATACACAAAGAAGGAAAGAAGACCGGTAACGCCAGTCCCTTCCATATATTTCAACTCCCAGGGGATACAGGCGATGTTTGGGTATATGATAAAAACCGTACTAATCAAGCTGACCAGCGGAAGTCTCCGGGCAATATAGGTATCAAACGAATCCATAGCATCTTATTTCCTGTAACAAAGAAAAACAAAATAATCGGCACTTCACAATCCCCAGGTAGGAAAACGAAAAAAAGCAGCGTGAAGACGAAAAGAAAATCACTGTCAGAATACCGGAAGAGGCGTTTTAGTTGCCTGCTCCAACTCTTTTTTATTATCGGACAAACGAAATTCAGCCATCATCTTCAATCGGGCCCCTTCCCGATGGTCGCCAACAGTAACCTCATAAAAGAAACGGTATCGCCCCGGAGGATTCGAGTGTATTTTCGGATAAAGAAAAGCAGTAAACTCCCTGTAATCATCATCCGCTACCCAATAGCCTATGTCTACAAAATTTCCATTAATCGGCAATTCACGCCAGACGCCTCCGACATCCTCATAAGTAATAAAATGACGTTCGCCGCAATGAATAATTTTACCGCTACGATTATATAAGATAAACTTCACGCTGTCGCTTTCTGTCGAATAAACTGTATATTCCGGACGGATGGCAACGCCTAATGTATCATTCACCCCGACCGTTATGTTTTCAACTGGCGTTTCAACTCCAGTGAAACGGAAAGCGGGAGAATCCATGACTTGTTCGCGAAATTCCCTCCGCTTCTCCGGCGTATTAACGATTAAATGGATTTCGATATCGTGCGTACCGACTCCAGCTCCGGTTACGTTTCTCATTACAGACGTATTTTCCAAGGCTCTCCACCGTTCAACCAGTTTATCGTTAATAGCAAACAAATCCTTTTGTGTATATGTTTTGCACGGTTCGACAATAAACTCTTTCGATTGCAGTTCTTTCTCCAGTCGCTGACGAACAGTAGCAGAATCGCCTTTGATTTGGATAACCAACGTATCCCGGTCGTTAATATAGATACCGCCTATAAAGTCGGGGCAATTCTTGCTTTCGACCGAAAAGCCTACAACTCCGGGAAGATTATCGCCATAGAGTTCTCCCAGCTTATTCAATAACAGCATCGGAACTTCCTGAACAGGCATCTCCCTGCCTGACAGCTGACCGACACTGTCTTTCGGCACTAAATCCGTCTGTTTGCGGGAAGTGGAAACATTGCAGGAAGCAACAAGCCACACGCAACCGATACATACCAGTGAAAGATAATAATTTTCCATACCGCTTTTTAATTTAATGCTTTTGACTAACGATTCTTATTTCCCCGGGTCTGTAAATATAACAGGAACAGTATATCGACATTTCATAAAACGAGGTTGCTGATAGTAACCGACAGCCGGTTTCCAACGTGGCATAAGCCGAAGTACCCGCAAAGCCTCTTCATCAAATGCAGGAATATTGCTACCACGAACAACTTCAATATCCTCCAACTCTCCATACGTATTTATAGTAAATGTACAAGTAACCCTCACATTCTTATTCGAACCGATATACGAAGAAGGATATTGTAGATGTTTCCTGATAAACTCTAAACAGGCAGCACTACCGCCGGGAAACTCCGGCATCGATTCATAATCGACAAATATTTGATTTTCCTCCATCCGTTTATCCCATGCTTCGCGAATTTTCTGCCGGGTATAATGATGTTGCGGACGGAACGAGACATAAACAGCGTACATACATTCCACCCGTTTGCCGGCTTTATCATAGGCCGGAAGCCAATGCGACATTGTATTTATCAGACGCTTTACCTCTTTTTCACAGGCCGGCTCACTACTGTCCAGCGTGAAAGCATCTTTTGCCATTCCCATTGTGTCTATCGTAAACTGGCAAACGGCGTAACCTCCCCTATTTGCTTTTAACATATCTACAGGATACTCCATCTTATCATAAAAATACTTTTCAAGATCTGCAAAACCGGGAAATTGAGGCTCCTCACTTAACTCCACCGGATTCTTCTGTTGTAATCCCAGCTGCCAGATGCCACGATAAACCGGATTACGGACTGTATCGACAGGTTCTTTTTCCAACTTCTCCAAAAGGGTGGCAGCAACCTGCTTCGTCAAAGCCCAATCAGTCTCATTCCTGACAATCCGGCTGTAAACGGAATCCCCCAGGTCGGTCAATTCGCGGCACAAAGAACCGGCCTCAGGTGCCCATTTCAAAGCGACGCTCACTTTTCCACAGGTATCCGTCGAAGCGAAATAACAGGTATACCCATCCAGTCCGAGACTATACCCGTCTACATCTTCTGCCAGCAGAAGGGCACGACGGAACAGATTCGAAAGCAGGTCGTACAACTCCCGGTCAGCCGGTGCTTCCATCGTTTTAGCAGAGAATCTGTCTGTAGAATAATGAAAAAGATGATGGCCCTCAATCGCTTTGAACCGATAGATATCGTCCAACCGTTCTATTTCCCAGGCTTTACAATCATCCATGCAATCCTTATTCATAAAGAAAGCCTGCGGAGCAGAAGAAAATGTCGTACGCAGGAAGTTAGTACCAACCATTTCGACAGAAAGAGTATCATGAGTGAGTTCAAGATACCGGTCTTTTACCTGTGCACCCAAATCGGCCAACGAAAACAGGTACACGAATAGAAATCCTATAATTCGCATAAACAAGCCCTCCAATTAGATATTATACGGTTTCCAAATATACAGAATAAAAAGATGAGAGAAAGCGTACTCTTCACTTATTTTTTAAAAGATACAGAAAATCCCCTGCCTTCCATCTCATTCTTGTCGGTTATTTTCTTCTTTATGAAAATCTACCGGAACGGTAAATTTTACTTTTACCGGTTTACCGCGTTGCTGGCCGGGTATCCATTTCGGCATTTTCCGGACGATACGGATTGCTTCGTCATCGAGTTCTTTATACGAAGAAGAACGAATGACCTGAATATCACTTAACGAACCGTTTCTTTCCACGACAAACGAAACAGCCACACGTCCTTCTTTTGTTATGTTCTTCGAGATATTATCCTTAATGAATTTTAAAAGACCGGAATGACCGCCATCCGGAAATTCGGGCATTTGTTCTACGACATCGAATACCCGCGTTGCGAATAAATATTCCTCCTTTTCGCGATATTCCTGTTCAGATAAACCGCCCAGAACCGTTTCGGGAACAGGAGTTTTGGTAGCCTGTGCCAGTTCCTGTTTGCTATCCGACAGGCGAAAATCTGCCATCATCAAAAGTTTGTCACCAACGTGCATATCACCGACGGTAACCTCATAGAAAAAGCGATAACGTCCGGTATGGTTCGGATACACATCGGGATAAAGGGAAGCAGAAAACTCCCAACTGCCTCCATTTTCTACCCCATAAAGGATATCGACTGCAAAATCATTGATAGGCAGTTTGCGCCAGACATCTTTATCGTCTTCATAGGTGATATAATAATGTGCACCACAACAAACAGGACCTCCGCTATGATTGTATAAGATAAATTTTACCTGCTTGGTTTCCGTTGAATAAACAGTGTATTCAGGACGAAGAGCAACGCCTTTTATATCGTTCACTCCTACTGTAGTATTTACAGGGGGCACCTCAGGACCGGTAAAACGGAAAGCCGGGGAATCCATCACTTTCTCACGAAATTCTTTCTGCTTCTCAGGAGTATTGACAATCAAACATACCTCGATAGCATGTGTTCCAACCCCGGTACTTTTCACATTACGCATCACAGAAGTTCTTTCGAGTTGCCGCCATCGTTCAGTCAGTTTTTCGTTAATTGCTAAAAGTTCTTTTTGAGTATAGGTCAAACCTGGTTCGACTACGAACTCCTTCGACCCCAATATCTCTTCCAGTTGTTTACGGCCAGTGGCAGAGTCACCTCTGATTTGGATAACCAACGTATCCCGATCATTAATATAGACACCGCCGATAAAGTCGGGGCAATTCTTGCTCTCGACCGAAAAACCGATAACACCGGGAGGGTTATCGCCATAGAGTTCACTCAGCTTATCCAATAGCCGCATCGGAACTTCCTGGGCAGAGACTTCCCGGTCTGACATATTGTGAGCCGGAGTCTCACAAATACTGTCTTTCGGCATCGTGTCCGCCAATTTACGAGAGGTGGAGATGTTGCAGGAGAAAGCAAACAACAGACCACCGATACATACTGATAAAAGAAGTCGATTTTCCATACCTCATCTGATTTATTGATTATCCATTACTCGCCTGCTTCTTACGGAAAGTGACCGGAATGGTGTATTTCACTCTGACAGCCTTTCCGCGGTATTTACCAGGTATCCATTTCGGCATTTTCCGGATGATGCGGATTGCTTCGTCATCGAGTTCTTTATACGAAGAAGAACGGATAACCCGGATATCGCTCAACGAGCCATCCTTCTCTACAGTAAATGAAACTGTTGCGCGTCCCTCCCCGGGTATATTTTCCGGAATGTTATCTGCTATAAAAGCTAACAGGGCTTTTTGTCCCCCTTCTGAAAACTCGGGCATCTGTTCAACGACTGTGAACACGGTTGTTTCCAGCATATGTTTTTCCTGTTTGCGAAATTCCTGTTCAGACAAACCACCCAGGAAACTTTCGGGCATAGGATTTTTAGTTATTTGATTTAGTTCCTCCTTATCCTCCGAAAGGCGAAATTCAGCCATCATCAGTATTTTTGTTGCAAATCCCACATCTCCGGGAAATATATGAAAGAAAAAACGGTAACGTCCCGCATGATTCTTATGCATATCCAGGTTGAGACCGGCTGAAAACTCTGTATATTCACCACTCCCTACCCCGTTAGCAACATCTAAAAAAGCATAATGATTCCCGGATAATTGATGCCATATGCCTTCTTCATCCTCACTGGTAATAAAATAATATCCGTCGCAATGAACCATATGCCTGCTACTATTATACAAGATAAACCGGATATCTTTTGTTGCCGTTGAATAGACGGGATACTCCGGACAAAGAACAATCCCCATCGTATCACTCACTCCCATCACAGTATTTCCATCGGGAATTTCCGGCCCGGTAAAACAGAAAGCCGGAGAGTCCATGACCTGCTCACGAAACTTTTTTTGCTCCTCCGGAGTATTGACAATCAAGCATATTTCAATATCATGCGTTCTTATTTTAGTATAAGATACATTCCTGAAAAGAGGTAAATCGCCCAGTGTTATTTGTCTATCGAGCAGTTGTTCTTTGAGTGCTATCAGTTCCTTCTGGGTATATATGGCATCGGTTTCAATAAGAAAGTCTTTCGAATCCAACACATCTTCCAATCGTTTGCGTACCATAGCTGAATCGCCTTTAACCTGGACCACCAGCCTATTGGAATCGTTCACATATACACCACAAATAAAATCAGGACAGTTCTTATTGGTGACTGAAAAGCCGGTAAATCCCGGAAGTTCATCCCCATAAAGTTCCGCCAGCTTTTCCAATAACTGCATCGGTACTTCATCCCGGCCCGTTATCTGACCGACACTGTCTTTCGGCATTAAATCCATCTGCTTGCGGGAAGTGGAGACATTGCAGGAAGAAACAAGCCACAAGCAACTGAGACATACTAGTGAAAGATAGTAATTCTCCATACCGCTCTTTTTAATTTGTTTCCAAATATACGGAATTAAAGAAAGGATAATGCTTATCTCCGGCAAAATCATGTCCAAATAGTGGAACAAACACGCTATTCCGTGACCACAACGAGCATAAATCAACTGGAAAAAGTGTTAAAAGTCGCCGTTTTTGAGTCACAAAAGAGACATGGAAAGCCTCTTTTTGCCGTCATTGGACTGACGAACGACCAGGTAGAAGCCCGCCATAAGGGATTTGGATATAATCTACAAAAGGGAGGTGAACATCCTGACAGATAGATCAATAACGAAGTAACCCTTCTTGATTCTACACTCCTGTTTTAAGAATCGGGGGCGGATGGGGGCGACAAAAAGGCTTTTTGGGAAACTTCTGTATAGTGTGTTCCTTGTTCTTCTACGAACTGATCGTAGAAGGAACAAGGAACGTCTTATTATAAAGTTTTCAAAAACCTCTTTTTGTCGCCCCCATCTGCCCCCGAATAGATTGGCTGCCGCAGCTATTTTATTTGATTGCAGTAGCCACCGGAAACAGCTGCCGCAGCCAGTGAAAACAGTTGGGGCACCCATTTTTTTTATCCGCGTTATCCGCGTCTATTTAACTCATATTCTAAAACGCCATCCTCTTTATTCCGTTATAAAACAACCGTTTTCCACACTCCAGTCGTTACCGAAGAAACCGGATACCTGGATGCCATGAATACCTTCTTTCAACATATCAACATTGAATATCAGCAAATCGGGAAAGCCGGTAATGCCGGAGATATAGTCGTTCGGATAAGTTGCTTTCATGCCTTCGATGCCTGTTCCGGCCACTACACCGACACTGGCCATAGGGCTGTCGGGACGCGGGTAGACGAAATAAGTTCCCAGGTCGTTGCCTTTAAGCACTTTGTCTCCCATGCGGATTTCTCCCTTCAAGACTTGTATAGGGGCGTTCTTCAGGAGCTTGTTCCAGGCTTTGTTGTTACTGGCATTTCCGTAAAGCACCACATTCCGGTCTGCATAGGCGGAAGGGATGAAATCTTTGTCGGCAATCACGTCGATAGAGCCATTGCCCCTGTACAGGAAAGTCTCCGCATCAAAGCGGGCCTTGTTCTGATACCAGGTATTTTCTTCCTTATTTCCTCCGGTAGCATATACAAATACAACACGATTATCGAATGCTTGCTTGAAGCCGCCGTAACGGGAAGGATATTTCTCCGTTACCGGAATCTCTTCCACCAATGTCCATTTGCCGGAAACCTTCTTCAGCACAGCCGGCCGGGTTCCGTCTGCCGGAATTGTTTCGTTATCGATAGTGATGCTGGCTTCTGCCGGAAGTTTCAGAGCCGGAAAATCGAATGTAAGCGCTGCCACATTGGACGTCGTGCCCGAAATACCGTTATCCGTCTGTTTGAAGGAGACGGAAGAAAATCGTAAGCCGTATCCTGCTGGTTGATAGTCACCCAATAATCTTTGGCAGAGATAGCCGGGGAAGCGGTATGGAACTCCAACTGTTTCACTTTGTCGGCAGACGGTACACTGTGCCAACGGAAGTAATCGAAGATTGGTTTCCAGTCAACGCTTTCATTGCTATACCAATGGGAACCGCCCGGATATTCATAATAACAGAAGTCGGGATGGAAAGTACCCAGTATTTCACGCATGCGGCGAACCTGTTCGATAGGAACGACATTGTCCGAATCGCCGTGAAGAATGTAAATGCCCGATTGCAGGAAGTTCTTTCTCAAATCGAGGACACGTCCGGCATTGGCCGCCTGGCAAATCATCGGGAAATGTTTCTCACCGACATTCGCTGCATCCGCATTCGGCCTTGAATATTTGGCAATATCCGGATAGCTGGCGCAAGGAGCGATAGCGGCAAAACGGTCGGGATAGGTTACACCCAGGAACCAGGTTCCGTGGCCTCCCATCGAATGCCCGGTAAGATAAGTATGGGCGGGATCTGTCTTAAAGACCTTTTCTGCTTCGGCAAGCACTTCCATCGCGTCGATACGTCCCCACTCTTCCCAGTTGAAGCCGAATGGGCGGCGGTTGGTCGGGGCAATGATATGTCCCCAGTCTTTCGGTGCATAGGCACGGGCCTGGTTGCGGGCCTCCACGGATGCACCGTGGACGGACAGGAACAATGCCTGGTTATCACCTTGCGTAGTAGAAGGATTCACGCTGTAATACTGCACGCTTCCGTCCACATCGCTGATAAAGGTACGTTCGTGGATGGAAGAAGCATCTTTCTGTTGCAGGGAAATCTCCGTGCGGTCAATCTCTTTGCCGGATTTATCCTGCAAGATAACAGTCGCCTTCGTCTCCCCTTTCTTTGAAGAGGTAGCGCCGGGGATACGGAATTTCACCTTGCGAACCATCATAGGCATGACATCGTCCGTCGTAAAGATCGCAGACTCTCCGTTTTCCAGCGTACATTGTATCTTCAGTCCGGTAAGAGCTTTCTCCTGTGCATTGACGATACGGATGGCGGCCCATTTCTCTCCTTCCCCGTTGATAATGTCGGGAAGAGTCATATCCCTCTTTGTCAGCATCACCGGCTTGGTGGGGATAATCAGCTTGGCTTCTACCCTGCCGAAACGGCCGGGAGTGAATATAAACTCATTCATCCCTTTCTGCATCCGGAAAGGAATCAGCGTATAGGCAAAGTCGTAATGGTCGCCCTCGTGAGGCATGCCATTGATGAACGTACGGGTATTCCCACTTGATTCGAACAAGGCAATCTGAGGTTTATCCGCTTTATATTCCGTAAAGACATAGGCACGGCGTAAAGCACGGTTGGCGAACTTTCCGGTAGAGTCGGCCTCGATAGGAATCCATTGCACGGCTTCGCGGGTCCGTCCGTAATTTGTTGCCGTCAGGTCATTTGCAGAAGGCGCACGGAATTTGCCGGTCGCGATTTCCCAACCCAGCCCGTCGGAGGTCGTGAACAAATAACCGGAAGGAGCCGTCACCGGAACAAAATATCCCTGTTTGAAGGAATGAAGTATGATACCTTCGTCCACACGTTCAACCCTTTCTTTTCCGAAATACTCGACGATATTACCTGTCGTCTGTTGTGCCACCAATGGACTCAATCCTAAGAACAGGCTGGCAACAGTCATGATACATCTTTTCTTCATCTGTATTGAATTAGTAATTTGTTTGGATAATAAAAACAATCTGTTAGGGGATTAATTGACTCAGTTTTTATCAGATATGAACTATCCGATTATTGACCGGTTGTACCTAACTCCCCTCTTGAGAGGGGGAAGGGGGTGTGTTATATCCCCGCCATACAACCACCATAATCAGAGTCACTTGACTATTACAGGTTCATTTGCCGTCTGCTTCAGCTGACGGTGTACAAGTTGTTTCTCTCTTTTGGCTTCAGCCACATTTCTCCTAGATAGAAAACTGTAAGAAATGGGACTAAAGTCCAATGAGATAGACCCTTTACTAATCCGTCAGCTGAAGCAGACGGCAAATAAACCTGTTACAAGGCTTGTTTTATTGACTGGCTTTAACACACCCCCTACCCCCTCTCAAGAGGGGAGACAGTTACAACCAGTCAATAAACAGATAGTTCAATTTTGTCTAAACATAAATATTATTCTCCTCCAATAGATAAGAGCGCATATTACCAATAATACTGGTCCATAATTTCTTTCATCCGGGGAGTATCGGCATCGGTGTCGCCGACTTCCTGGCGGAGTGTCAGCAATTCCTGTTTCATCTCTTTGATGATATCCTGATACTGCGGTTCATTATACATATTCTTATCTTCTTTCGGGTCGACTTGCAGGTCATGAAATTCCCAGGCCGGTGTTGTCGGAGTTTCTTCCGAGCCGGTTGCATTCAGACGGTCGCCGTAAAGGAACATCAGTTTATACCGTTCGTTGCGGATACCCATGTGGGCAGGGCGGATGGAATGGTGTGTCCAGTAACGGTAATACATTTCCTTACGCCAGTCGGCCGGTGTTTCACCTTTCAGGTTCTGACGGAAACTTTCTCCCTGTGATTTTTCCGGTGCCTTGATACCCGCGTAATCGGCAAGTGTGGCAGCGAAATCTACATTCAGGATAATATCCTTGTTGCGTGTTCCCGCCGGAATCTCTTTCGGATAACGAATCACGAAAGGCATGTGCAACGGTTCTTCATACATCATACGTTTATCGAACATGCCGTGTTCACCCAGGAAATACCCCTGGTCGGAGACATAGACGATAATTGTATTCTTAGCCAGTCCTTCTTCATCCAGCATCTTGAGCAAACGTCCGATGTTGTCGTCGATGGTCGCGCCGCAACGCAGGTAATCTTTAATCATTTTCTGATAGATTTTCTTGCGGGCAGCCACTTTATCCATACCTTTCGTAGAGAAAGGCAGTTCCGGATAGCGGCACCACCAGGCATCCGGGTCCTTGGAAGCAGTCTCCCAACGCCATCCCATATTCTCTAGTTGCTGTCCAGTGAAGGCCCTACCCGATTTCTCCGGTCCGAACTCCATCATACTTTCCGGTTCCGGAAAGACAACATCATCGTACAGATGTTTCATCCGTTCGGGAAAATCCCAGGGTTCGTGCGTTGCCTTGAAATGACAGCACATCATGAACGGTTTGTTCTTATCCCGGTTACGTATCCAGTCGATGGTCTGGTCGGTAACGATATCGGTAGAGAAACCTTTTACCTCGGTGCCTTGCTTGCCCTTATCGTCGTCCACCCAGTTCTCGGCAGTCTTGAAGATCGGATTGACATATTCTCCCTGGTCATGGAACACATTGAAGTGGTCGAAGCCGGCCGGTTGCCTTTTCAGATGCCATTTACCAATTAAGGCAGTCTGATAACCGCCGGCCTGCATTTGCTTAGCGATATTATCGACTGCCGGGTCCAGCCCGTCCTCCAGCGTATAGACACCGTTGCGGTGGCTGTATGCCCCGGTCATAATGGCGGCACGGCTCGGTGCGGAGATTGAGTTCGTACAGAAACAGTTATCCAGCACGCAGCCTTCGGCGGCCAGGCGGCGGATATTCTCGTTCTTCACATAGTCGGCCAGAATACCTCCGTAGATCCCCCATGCCTGACCTGTATGGTCGTCAGACAAGATAAAGAGAATATTCGGACGTTCTTCTTGGCTTTTCTCTGATTTATTGGCCGAGTTACAGCCAATAAAAGGCAGGCATGTTGCCAACATACCTGCTTTTACAATTAGATTAGCGTTTCTCATTTCTATATTATTATTATTTCAGTTTTCCCGGTTCGCGGCGTCCTGTTCCCTTCACACGTGTCAGGTTATCTCCCAGGTCTTTACGCATATCGTCAGCAATCTTCATCAGCTTGGCTGCTTCTTCCGGATATTGGGAAATAACGTCGTAACGTTCTCCCGGGTCACGGCGCAGGTCATACATCTCGGCTTTCTTCAATTCCAGGTTTGTCAAATCTCCCGGCTGTCCGTCGTTACCCGGCACATAAGCGCCGTAGGTGACATATTTATGCGGGAAGACCAGCTTGAACTTACCGTCCGTGACTGCTTCCAAATCATTTTTGTGATAATAATAAACGAACGATTCGCGCGGGTTGGCATCTTTCTCCCCTTTTATCAAAGGCAGGATGCTGACACCGTCAATCTTACGCTGGGGCAGCGGTGCGCCGCTGATATCTGCCAATGTAGGAAGAAGGTCGATATTGGAAGCCAACTTATTACAGGTTGTTCCCGGCTGGGTAGTACCTTTCCAGTACATCACGCAAGGGATACGGTTACCTCCGTCGAAAGTGGTAGCTTTAGCCTCACGCAATCCGCCGGCCGAACCGGCATGGTTACCGTAGTTCGCCCACGGGCCGTTATCAGACGTAAGGACAATCAGTGTATTTTCTTCCAACCCCTGTTCGCGGAGTGCTTTCAATACTTCACCGACACTCCAGTCCAGTTCCATCATGACATCGCCATACAGTCCCTGTTCGCTTTTTCCTTTAAACTTGTCGGAAACGGCCAGCGGAACATGCGGCATGGAATGTGCCAGATAGATAAAGAACGGTTTATTCTTGTTCTTCTTGATGAAATTGACCGTACGGTTGGTATAATCCGTTGTAAACTGTGACTGGTCGGTGTTATAACCGATAATCTCATTTCCGTCATAGGTCGGCAGGTCCGGGAAATTGAATACCTCTCCCTGCTGCGGATGGAAAGGCCACATATCGTTTGAATAAGGCAATCCGTAATATTCATCGAAACCGTTCTGCAAAGGCAGGAACTGTTTCGCATCGCCCAAATGCCATTTACCGAAAACTGCGGTACTGTATCCTTTCTGCTTCAACAACTCTCCTATCGTCATTTCGTCCGGACTGATGCCATAATCAGAACCCGGTCCCGGAGCACCGGCAAATCCGATACGGTTCGGATAGCATCCGGTCAGCAGTCCGGCACGTGAAGCGCCACTGATAGGTTGCCCGGCCAGAAAATGAGTGAAACGGACTCCCTCTGCCGCCATACGGTCGATATTCGGCGTTTTATATCCGTATGCGCCATTATAAGAAAAATCCCCATAACCGGCATCATCGAGGTTGATGATAATGAAGTTGGTGTAGTTTGCTGCAAGTCCCGTTACTGATAGTCCGGAGGCCGCAGCCAAAAACATTAGCTTACTATTCATGATATCGTGTTTTTATTAGATAATGTTGTTATTATTACCGCATAAGAGCGTTAAAGATACGAATAAAATAAATTTCTTCCGAATGAAAAAACGATTTCATTCGGAAGAAATCAGAATTACTCCCGCATCCTGGTCCGGATGCGGTAAGGTATGTTCAATTATTTCCAACCTGGGTTCTGCACCAGATTTTCATTTAAAAGAGTTTGTTTCAAAGGAATAGGATACAGATAGCATTTATCTTCCCACCCCGGATTCGGTTTCTCGATATAAGTAACGCAGTTTACATAGCGAGGCATTTCCGAACCTTTATACAGACTCTTTGCCAGCGCTTCGCTATTGTAATCTTCTATATTATTAATCTTGACGCCGACAGGCTGTTCATTCAGATAGTTACCTTTTTTCCAACGTTTGATATCGTCAAAACGGAAACCTGAACCCATCAATTCGGAACATCTTTCACGGCGTATCTCCCACAAAACAGGAGCGACATCCGAATCACGGAACTTGTCGAAATCAGCACCGATATTGTTTATCACCATAGCCGCAACGCCGGCACGTGCACGCAACTTGTTGACAGTAGCATCGGCAACGGACTGGTCGAAACGTCCCAGCTCAAACATTGCTTCGGCATGGTTTATCAACACCTCTCCCATACGAAAGATAGGCCCGTCGGTACCTTGTACCTCTCCTTTATCAGCTCCGGGTAACGCATTATAATATTTGTACATGAAGTAACCGGTCTGCGTATCCACACCGCTGACTTTTACTGCCGTCAAATTCGGTATATTTGCAATATAAGAAGCCTTCTTCGACAGAGGCAACATTTTCCTCTCCGGATTATTTTTAGATAACTTACCCATTAAATCCATATACTCACGTTCCACAGCGTTGCCCGTATATTCCCAATGGGATAAATCCGTAGAAACCGTCACTTTATAAGGAGGACAAATTGTATAATACAGACGTAAGTCACGATTTCTGAATTCATCATACACCGTATTGTCGCCATCATAAACGGTAGAAGTAGAAATAGGCCGTCCGTCAGCACATAAGTATTGTTCTACGAGCTTCTTTGAACCTTCATACAAACGTTCGCCAGTCGTACGCTGAGTCAAATCGTGCCCCTTTCCGCTTTCGTTTTCCAGGTACTCCCGATACAGAAGGATACTGCTTTGTCCTTTCAGGCTGGATGAGTTAAACACATCATCATAATCCGCCATCAGTCCCAGATTCTGGTCGATAAGTTTCTGGGAGGCTTTCACGCTTGCTTCCAGATATTTCGTACCGTCTACATTATCCACACTGCCATGATACTTTCTCCAGGTCCCTTCATACAGGCCGAAACGGGAAATAAAAGCACGTACTACATTCGGATTGACGGTATTGTCGCCGTCACCTTTCTCGTTTATATGCTCTTCGGCATACAACAGATTTTCCAACATATGATTGGCAACCACCTCACGGGAATCTTGTTTTGCATACAACACATCCACGTCTCCGGTCCCTACCAGATGTTCCAGCCAGGGCAAGTCACCGAACTTCTGAAGAAGTTTGAAGTATTCATGAGCACGGAAAAAATAACCGACTCCACGCCAGTGCGCTTTCTCCTTTTCCGTCATCTGTGAGTTTTCGATATTATCCAGCATCAGATTCACCCGGCGGATAAATTCAAACGTCCATGTATCCGCACTTACATTCGAAGCAGACATACGGTTGTTTACCCAGGCGATACCACGGGCATCATTCGAATCGAACAACATATCCGATACATCTCCTGCCTGAGGATAGTTCTGATAAGCAATCAGTGTTTTATTGTACAATCCCCACGCGTACATTTTAAAATTATCATAAGTCGTAAAGACCGTGTTTTCCGTTTCTTTATCGATCGGGTATTTATCCAGGAATTCATCATTCAGGCAAGAAGTACCTCCAATAAGAAAAGCAGCCAGACATGCTGATAAATATATTTTTTTCATAAGAATCAAGTGTTATACAAATTATAAAGTAACATTAATACCAAAAGAGAATTTCTTCATGAACGGATATAAGTCATTAATACTCATCGTTTGTTCAGGGTCCATTCCTTTATACATATGATGTTTTGTCCAGAGGTCTTCACCACTAAAGAATACTTTAAAAGCCGAAATCGCTCTTGTTTTCTCAAGCCAGCTACTCGGGAATGAATAACTCAATGTGATATTTTTCAGTTTGATGTAAGAGGCATCCATCAGATATTTAGTCTGATTCCTTCTGTTGAAACCATCCGTTCCCTGATTCACACCTGTCTGGTTTCCTAAACGGGGATAATAAGCATTCGGATTTTCAGGAGTCCAATAATCCAGGTGGTGTTTCAATACAGTAGCAGCAGCATTCGGGTTATCCGTGTTGGTATGCGGCCATGCCAGGAAATTTGATTTACCGTCCGTACCGACAATCAGGTCACGTTTTCCAATTCCCTGGAAGAATACGGTCAGGTCAAAACCTTTCCAACCCACACCGGCATTGATTGCATACGGATAGCGTCTGGAATTATTACCGATAATCTTTCTGTCACCCGCATCTTTAGCCGTGTTATCACCTGAGTTATCAATTTTACCATTTCCGTTTAAGTCTTTGAACAGGATATCACCCGGTCTCGGGTCACGTACATACGGGTCGATAGTAGGAACTCCTTCTTTCAGTTTATAGATACCTTTCGCCTCATCAATCGTTTCGAAATCATCTTCCGTATAGAAACGGTCTGTAACAAATCCCCAGATTTCCCCTATTTCCTGACCTACACGATAAGTAGACAATGATTCTGTCGGGTTATCGAACTTCGTTACTTTTGAACGTGAATCATACAGGTTCAAACCGATGTTATAACGCCAGTCTTTACCGATACGGTCTCTCCAGTTTATTGCCAACTCCCAACCTTTTGTACGCAAGTCGGCCGAATTTTCCAACGGAGAAGAACCGCCAAGCACAGAAGGAAGTTCCTTACCCGGAGCCAACATACCTTTCGTATCACGACGATACCAGTCAAATACCAGGTCTAAACGGTTATCGAACATACCCAAGTCGAAACCGATATCCAGCGTCTCTACCTTTTCCCAGGTAAAGCTCGAACTAACCAAAGCCGGAACTTTACGGGTTATATTCCATAAGCCATTTTCCAGCCATCCGTTTTCCGTAGCCATTACGCCCAGGAATGCATAGTTCTTAATTGCCTGGTTACCTACCTGTCCGAAAGAACCTCTCAGCTTGAAGTTCGTAACATATTCCTTCGACCAATCCATGAATTTTTCTTCAGAAACTCTCCAACCCAACGAGAAAGAAGGGAAGAAACCGAAACGGTTGCCTGAAGGGAATTTGGAAGAACCATCATAACGCCCGTTCGTTTCAAACAGATATTTTCCTTTATAGTTATAAGAAGCTCTGTAATACAAACCACGTAGCGAATATTCGTCATATTCATCGCCGGTAGTCATGGTACCGTCCGCGCCGCTCAATGAGGGATGTTCCGGATTTACCACATGCAATTTCTTTCCCCAAACTCTACGCATGTAACTGTATTCCTGGTTGAAACCTGCCATTACACTGAAAGAGTGGTCGTTTATCGTCTTATCGTAATTTCCGTAAACGTTGATTGCATTGTAGTTGATATGCTTTTCATCCAACTGGTATGAAGAGTTACCGCTATAGGAGTCCGCCACTGAGAAATAGTTGTTTTCCGCATTGACATACTTCACTGTTTTCTGGTATTCGTCCTGGTCGTAATTTGTTCTGTTGAAAGTATATTCAGCATTGATTAACAGCCCTTCCATCGGATTAAAAATAGCTTTACCGAAAAGACGGATATCTTCGTTGTTCTTTGCCTGGACCGGAGAATTCATGATATTCCAGCGGGGAGTACCGATTGGATAAGTTTCCCCGTTTATCTCAACGTCACCTTCCGGATAATAAGTCGGCAGCAATTGGGCCAGACGATACGGAGACCAGTTTCTCAACGTATTCATATTCGGGTTAGTCGTTTTCGACTTGGAGTATTTAATATCCGCCTGCACTTTCAACCAGGAAGTAATTTCCGTATTCACGAAAGAAGACAGGTTGTATCTGTTATAACCGTCCTTATCCGTAACCAGAATACCGTCTTCATCCAGGTATCCGAAAGATAGACGGTAAGCAGACTTGGCTGTACCGCCGCTCACTGAAACATTATGTGTCTGCTGGAAACCATAATTATCCATCATACGTTCCAAGTGGTTGTTCTCTTTTAAATCGTAGCGGTTACCATTATCATCCATATAATAGCCTAACGGATATTTACCCGGATTTGCCTGGTAATCTTCCAGATAGCCCAACCACGCAGTGATATCCTGTCCGTTGTTATAACGGCCGTTCTTATATCCCATATCATTATAGAAACGGACTGTTTCCAGCGGAGACGCTTTTTCTATCAAAGACTGAGGCTTTGAGAATGCAAAGTTGTTGTTGTAATTGATAGAACCTTTTGCTCTTTATTCGCCTGTTTGGTTGTAATCAAAATAACACCGAAAGCAGCACGTGCACCGTAGATAGCAGCAGAAGCCGCATCCTTCAAGACTGTTACCGTTTCAATATCGGACGGAGAAATCATATTGATATCCATCGGAACGTTATCGACCAATACCAACGGTTCGCCTTCTCCGTATTCGTCGATATTCAGACGGTTGGTACCGCGAACATTCAATGTCATACTCTTACCCGGGCTACCGGCATTGGTGGTAATTGTCAGACCCGGCATAGCTCCCTGCAACGCCTGGCTGGCGGAAACGACCGGACGGTCACCCATTACCTCTTCCATCTTCACCGTACTCACGGCACCTGTCAGATTGGCTTTTTTCTGTGTACCGAAACCTACGACAACAACTTCATCCAGCGTCTGGGTATCTTCCAGCAACTTAACTGCATATTGCGACTGCTGTCCGTCTACACGTATCTCTTTGTTCAGATAACCGATGTAGGAAATCGTCAGTGTACTGCCGGACGGAACATCCAGGCTGAATTTACCGTCGATATCTGTAATTGTGCCGTTAGTGGTACCTTTCACTACCACATTCGCACCGATAACAGCATCTCCTCTGTCGTCTGTTACCACACCTGAAATTTTCTTTTCCGGCTGTGCCTGCTGACGGGACGGAGCAGCGTTGGTTTTACGCACGCTGACTGCAATGGTATTGTTCTCCCGGTTAAAATCCAGACCGGTCTGTTTGGATATTTCAGTTAAGACGTCTTTCAACGGTTTGCTATTAAAGGACAAATTGACCGTTAACTTGTTGTTGGTGACGATCTCGCCGTAGAAGAACTTGACTCCCGTTTGCTGGGAAATCTCTTTGAGGACCTTTTCTACCGGTTGATTGTGGACCTCAACGGTCACTACTTCTGATTTTATCGTTTGGGCCATCGCCGGTTGTGCGCATACAACTGCTAAAAAAACAAAAAGTACAGCATAACAAGCCCAACAATACTTCTTAATATTAAGGAAGTTCATAAATTTGGAATGTTTTATGGTTGTTTTGAATAGTAATTTAAAACGACTCCGTATAGATTGTCTGGCCTCCACTCCGGACAATCGGTAGAGTATAAGGGAGGTCTCTGTGACCTTCCTTTTCTTTTTGTGGATAAGTTAACTGGTGTCTTTCATGTAAGTATCAATTTAGAATAAGTTAATAATCAATTCTTATATAAAACTATTTTGTCATTTTCTATCCTGTATTTTATATCTGTTGAATATTGTATCGATTTAAGTACTGCTTCCAGACTTTTATTATCATGTTCCCCGTAAATATAATCGTCATATTCCGCACCCGGGGCAAATTCAATAGTCCGGTTATACATGCGGACCAGTTCATTGACAACGGTCCGTATGGGAGTCCTGTTAAAGTAAAGACCACCTTTTATCCAGACAGTGGAAAGCCTTGCATCTTCATTCCGTTTCTGGAACTCGCCTTTCGTCTTATCCATCACGAACTGTTCATCCGGCAACAGGCGCATCATCGCTTCCGGTAAATCGACCTGCACTTTCCCCGTCTGAACACTAACAGTCAACTGCTCGTCCATATCGAAGGCTTTCACATTGAAGGAAGTACCCAGCACCTTTACATCGGCATCTTTCGTATGGATAAGGAAAGGTTTCTCTTCATCCCGGGTTACTTCGAAAAATGCTTCTCCATTCATCTCTATCCGGCGGACATCAGTAATGAACTCCCGGGGATATCTTAAATAAGAACCGGCATTCAATGTTACGGAAGTCCCGTCCGGCAAAATAACCCGTTTATGTTCGCCGTTCTTCACATGCACTTCCGTATATGTCAATACCTTTTCCTGATTCGAACGTATCAGGCGGAATCCGCCCCAACCTATCGACAAGATGACAGCCACGATTACCACATATCTCAAATAGGGAATAAAGGAGAAACGTTTCTCCGGTTTCCGGATGCGCGACAATAACAAACGGGCCTCTTCCCTGTATTGCTGATGCTGCAACGACGAAACCTCATCTTCCTCCATTTCTTCCCATACAGTGTCCATTGCTTCGGATATTTCCGTATTGTACTTTCCGGCATGGAAATGCTTCAACAAGTCGTCGGCATCTTTACGGGTGTAGAGGCCGTCGACGAATCGTTTCAATAGGTTGTTTATATACTTCAAATCTGCCATATTATCGGTGCATGTATTTATAGTACCACGAAACGAGGTACAACTGGGATATGATTAACTTTTATTATGAATTCAGACAAAAGAGCAGTACTAGTAAATCGGCATACGTCCCGGAGTATTTCACTAAATATGAACGTATTACTTTCAAAGACGCAGAGATATGCTGCTGGACAGTATAAACTGAAATATTTAATTCTTCCGCTATTTCCTTATGAGACTTCATCTCTTTCCGGCTCATATCGAAGATACGGCGTTGCTGTGAAGTCAAATCGAGCAGAGCCTTTTCGAGCAGTTGGTTCAGGTCGTCATCCAATATTTTATCTTACGTATCATTGGTCACATCCACCGAACCGGACAAGATGATATTTTTAAGTTGTTGTTCTTTCTCTATCCCGGCCAGCAGATTGAGAATCCGGTTTTTCACAATTGTATAAACATAAGGTGCAAAAGGAGAATCCGGATTCAGGAAACGCCTGTTTTGCCAGACGGAGGTGAAAGCATCCTGAAAAACATCTTCTGCAAATTCTTTCGATTTAAGAAACTTCATCGCAAAGAACATCAGCCTGTTCTTATACAAAGCGTATAATTCACAGAATGCAGACTCGTCATCCTGAATCAAACCTGCAATAAGTATCTTTTCCTGTTCTGAATTATTATACATTTAAACTAATAAGTGGAAACACAATCCATACTCTTCATGTCCTAAGACTTGTCAAATATAGAGATATTCTATATACCTCACAAACATGTCTGTAAAATAAGACCGGCATTCCTGCGAACTTCTTTAATTCTATCTACGATTTTATTAAGTCAACAGGAAAGCGTACATTTGTGTGATTTTTACGAAAGGATTAGATTGCAGATGAAAGTATGTATTGCTGAAAAACCGAGTGTGGCACGAGAGATTGCCGAAGTACTGGGGGCTACAAAAAGAATGAATGGGTATATTGAAGGAAACGGATATCAGGTTACCTGGACATTCGGACATCTGTGTACACTCAAGGAACCTCACGAATACACTGACGACTGGAAACGATGGAGCCTGGGAGCACTTCCTATGATCCCCCCCCGTTTCGGCATCAAGTTGATTAGTAACCCGACCTACGAACAACAGTTCAAAGTGATTGAAAGCCTGATGCAGAATGCAGAGATGGTCATCAACTGCGGTGATGCCGGCCAGGAAGGAGAACTGATTCAACGTTGGGTGATGCAGAAAGCCGGCTGTAAATGCCCGGTTTACCGTTTATGGATATCATCCCTTACCGAAGAAGCCATTCGCGAAGGTTTCCAGCATCTGAAAGAACAGACTGAATTTGCCAGACTATACGAGGCCGGATTATCCCGTGCCATAGGCGACTGGTTGCTGGGAATGAATGCAACCCGATTATATACAATCCGTTACGGACAGAACCGGCAGGTGCTTTCTATCGGCCGTGTCCAGACACCGACACTGGCACTGATTGTAAACCGCCAGGCAGAGATAGATAATTTCAAGCCCGAACCTTACTGGGAGTTGAAAACCGTCTACCGGAATACAACCTTCTCCGCTACCAAGGGTAAATTCACCAAAAAGGAAGAAGGGGAAGCCTTCCTCGAAATCGTACAGCAGGAAGACTTTACCGTCACCGATATTTCCGAAAAGAAAGGGAAGGAATATGCCCCCCGCCTTTTCGACCTGACCTCGTTGCAGGTGGAATGCAACAAAAAGTTTGCATTTACCGCCGACGATACATTAAAACTGATTCAGTCATTATATGAAAAGAAAGTGACCACCTACCCCCGTGTAGATACCACTTTCTTGAGTGATGATATTTACCCGAAAGTTCCGAATACGCTGAAAGGGCTGGTCGATTATACCGAACTGACGGCTTCCCTGTTGAATGCCAAGATTCCCAAAAGCAAAAAAGTATTCGACAACTCAAAGGTAACCGACCACCACGCCATCATCCCGACCGGTGTACCCGCCCGTAACCTGACGGAGAATGAACGGAAGGTATATGACCTGGTTGCCCGTCGTTTCATCGCCGCCTTTTATCCGGACTGTGAAATCTCCACCACAACCGTACTCGGTAAAGTGGGTAAAGTAGATTTCAAAGTAACCGGAAAACAGATATTAAAACCGGGATGGCGCGTCGTATTCGGTGCGGAGCAAAAGGACCCGGATGCCGAACCGACCGAGGAAGAAGGCGTATTGCCGGACTTCACCAAAGGAGAAACCGGACCGCATAAACCTTTATTAAAGGAGACTTGGACGACTCCGCCCAAGCCTTATACAGAGGCTACGTTGCTCCGTGCAATGGAAACGGCCGGTAAGCTGGTCGATAATGACGATTTGCGTGATGCCTTGAAGGAAAACGGTATCGGCCGCCCTTCCACCCGTGCAGCTATCATTGAAACGCTTTTCAAACGTAACTATATCCGTAAAGAACGAAAGAACCTGTTCCCTACCGCCACCGGAAAGGAATTGATAGGTACAATACACGAAGAGTTACTGAAAAGTGCCGAACTGACCGGTTTATGGGAAAAGAAACTGCGTCAGATAGAACGTGGTACTTATGAGGCAAAAACATTCCTGGACGAACTCAAACAGATGGTCCACCAGGTAGTCATCAACGTCCTTTCCGACCAGTCCACCCGCACCATCACCATCGAGGAGGCCGCCAAAGAAGCACCGAAAGAGGAGAAAAAAGAAAAGAAACCCCGCAAGCCGCGTGCCAAAAAGGAAGAGGCTCCCAAAGAGAAAGCAGTCCCCCAACAACCGGCAAAACCGGTTTGTCCCATCTGCAAGAAAGGAAATATCCTGCGAGGCAAAACAGCTTACGGTTGTTCCGAATATAAGAATGGTTGTACATTCCGGCTGGATTATGCGACTTATGGGGAAGGGTTATCGGATGAGGAATTGGCAAAGGTCATCGGAAATTTGTAACGACACGGTCATTTATCATTATAGTGTTCTTTTGCTTGCACGACCGTTACAATTACCTTGTCTTCCTCGACTGGGATGTTCACGTAGTTCATTTAATAAAACATTCACTTTCTTAGCTCCTGCTTTATCACCGGCACGAGAAAAGGAAGCAATCTCTATCTTTGCCTCCTCAGTAATAATTAATGTATATTTCATAAACCAAGTAATTCCTTCTGAAGCTCAGGGGTCAATTCCACAACTTCACCATTCTCCCTCTGCTTCACTGATTTCCGGAAATGAGCAAGATTTGCCGGATTAGTAAAAAAGGGGTCTTCTTTCGGAGTGGTAATACGTTTGACGGAAGCTTTCACTTTCTTTACTAATTCCATATCATCCAAGGCTAATATAATTCTCGCCAGTTCAGCTTTTTCAGCTTCCATGGCCATAGTTGATTTTGTCATAGTTATTCTTTTTTATTATGTCCTTGACAAAAGTAATAATTAAATTCCACATTCCAACTACCTTTATTCCTTATCTTTGCAACCTCAAAAACAAAGAAAAAGATGAAAGAAGAATGGTTCCCTCTCGTCAACGAAATGGGAGAAACAATAGGTAAAGCGACCCGAAAAGAATGTCATAGCGGAAGCAAACAACTGCATCCGGTCATCCATCTGCATATCTTTAATGATGCCGGAGAACTATATCTGCAAAAACGTTCCATGACCAAAGATATCCAACCCGGTAAATGGGATACGGCTGTCGGAGGACATATCGATTACGGGGAAACGGTCGAAGAAGCTCTCCGCCGGGAAGTCCGTGAAGAGTTGGGCATTACAGCATTCACACCCCAATTCATCACCCGTTACGTCTTTGAATCAGCTATCGAAAAAGAGCTCGTCAATACATTCCGCACAATTTACAACGGAGAAATCAAACCGGACACCGAGGAACTGGACGGCGGACGTTTCTGGTCGCTCGAAGAAATCAAGTCGAACCTGGGACAAAATGTGTTTACTCCTAATTTTGAACAGGAGTTTAAGAGGTTGTTTCTATAATATTGGAATCTGCATTAAATACATGCAACTAAATAAATAAGGTGCTATTTCGACCAAAAAGAGGATGCTCTTTTGAAGCATCCTCTCTCACTTATTATATGTATAGAATTTTACTTACACATCTCATTAATCACCGCAATCAACTCGCCGCCGATCTCTTCAGCTTCTTTCATGGTGTGAGCTTCGGAATAGATACGGATGATCGGTTCAGTATTACTTTTACGGAGGTGAACCCATTTGTCAGGGAAGTCGATCTTTACACCGTCGATATCAGTGATATCATACTGAGCAAATTTTTCTTTCACCTTAGCCAGGATTGCATCCACATCGATCTCCGGAGTCAGCTGTACTTTCTGCTTCGAGATAAAATACGGAGGATAGCTGGCACGTAATTCGCTTGTTTTCATTTTCTTCTTTGCCAGATGAGTCAGGAACAAGGCAATACCAACCAAGGCATCACGACCGTAATGGCTGGCCGGATAGATCACACCACCGTTACCTTCACCACCAATCACAGCGTTTGTCGCTTTCATCTTAGTAACGACATTTACTTCACCTACCGCAGCTGCATTATATTCGCAACCATGAGCACGGGTTACATCACGTAACGCACGGCTTGAACTCAGGTTACTTACCGTATTACCCGGCGTATGACTCAATATATAATCGGCTACTGCCACCAATGTGTACTCTTCGCCGAACATTTCACCATCTTCGCAGATAATAGCCAAACGGTCTACGTCCGGATCGACAACAAAACCGACATCCGCTTTAGCATGTTTCATCAGGTCTGAAATCTCTGTCAGGTTTTCTGGAATAGGTTCCGGATTATGAGAGAAATTTCCGTGAGGAGCACAATGCAGTTTAAAGATTTCCTTCACACCCAAAGCATAAAGTAAATCCGGCAAAACAATACCACCCACTGAGTTTACAGCATCAATAGCCACCCGGAAGTTAGCCGCTTTAATCGCTTCTACGTCTACCAGGTCAAGATTAAGTACACTCTCGATATGTTTCTGTTTATATGTATCGTCAACGATCACTTTTCCCAAATGATCCACATCGGCAAATTCAAAACTTTCAGAAGCTGCAATATCCAAAACTTCAGCACCTTCGGCTGCATTCAGGAACTCTCCTTTTTCGTTCAACAACTTCAAGGCATTCCACTGTTTCGGATTATGGCTGGCAGTCAGGATAATACCACCGCAAGCGCCTTCCATAGCAACGGCTAATTCAGTAGTCGGGGTTGTAGCCAGGTCGATATCGACCACATCAAATCCCATACCGGTAAGCGTACCCAAAACCACCTGTTTTACCATCGGACCGGAGATACGGGCATCACGTCCTACTACGATTTTGTTTGTTGTAACTGTCGTGTTTTTTCTGATGAAGGTAGCATAAGCTGCCACAAACTTCACAATGGCTAACGGATTCAATCCGTCTTCCGGTGCTCCGCCTATTGTACCGCGAATACCGGAAATAGATTTAATTAGAGTCATAAGTATGTTAGATTATTTTTCGAATGTATATTTTACTTTACTAAAATAAACAGGAACATAACTGCTTTGGAAATAATTGCCCATTCTCTTAAATGGAACAATCATTCTGACAGTAGCGCCTTCTCCTACATGGTATAAAGCTGTAGCCAACCCTTCACCTACAAATAAATCCGGATCATAACTTCTACTCTCCCCGGAGTAAACATTATAGCCAAATACAAATTCTGTAGGGAAGCCATAATATCCAGGTCCATAAGTCAGATTATTAACCATGTTATATGCAGTATCAGAATCTAAGATTCCTTTAGCTTCGAAACGACAAAAAACTTTAGTTGTGCCCAATACTGCCCGATTTCCATTACCTGAGTCAATCACATTCAGATACACATCATTATCCAACTTCACAAATTCATTTTCCTTAAAAACGCCATCCGACGGGTAGTTTTAAGAATCTTAAATCCTTCATGATCAATCAACCGATCAATCGCTTTCCTCTCATCCTTCAACCTCTCAGTGTACGACTTCGTTTTATCGCATGACACCACCATTAGGGCTGCACACAAAATCATCAGGATATAAAAACCTTTCTTCATCTGTTATTCTTTAATGTATAAATGAGCGACAAATGTAAATAATATCTGCCATATCTCAGGCAAGTTTCTCTATTTCTTCTGTTTTATTAGGATTAAATTCTTTTAATCCCTTCTCAAACGTAGCTACAGCATCCTCTAAAGAGCCGAAAAACTCTCCCCCCGACGCATTTTTATGACCACCGCCATTAAAATACTGACAAGCAAACTGATTGCAAGGGAAATCACCTACCGACCGGAGAGATACTTTAATGTAATCCCTATCTTCACGGATAAAGACACTAAAAGTAACTCCTTCAATACTCAACGGCATATTGACAAAACCTTCCGTATCACCTGTTTTGTAATGAAACCGGTCCAATTCCTCCTTTGAAAGAGTTATCAAAGCCGCATGATGTTCCGGATAAATCTTCATCTTTTCATACAGAACATATCCCTGCATCCGTAACCGTGATTCGGAATACACCTGGAATACTTTACGATATATCAGATCTTTGTCTATACCTTTCTTTATCAACTCACTGACAATCGTGTAAATCTCCGGTTTATTGGAGTTATAGGTAAAAGAACCTGTATCCGTCATCATCCCGGTATAAATACATGCCGCCGCCTCTTTACTCATTAGGTCAAACATTCCCATCCGGCAAATAAAACGGAAAATCATCTCACTTGTTGACGACATTTCCGGATACGACATTGTTACGCGGCAAAAGTCAGCTGGGTTCAGATGATGATCGATCATCACCTTACGCCCTTCCGATGCAATAACCGCAGGCGCCAGTTTCTCTATGCGTTTGGGTTCATTAAAGTCCAGACAGAAGATCACATCTGCATCATGGATCAGCTGTTCCGCAAAATCAGGATACTTTTCATGTATCACAATATCTTTCGCCCCCGGCATCCATCTGTAAAATGACGGAAATTCATTCGGGACGATAACCGTTACATTGTCTTTACCGTAAGTAGTAAGGAAATGGTACAACCCCAAAGAAGAACCGAGAGCGTCACCATCAGGAGTAACGTGGGTTACAATAACAAAACTTTCGCCTTTCTCTACGTATTTCTTGGCTTTCTGAATTTTCTCTTCGTGAATGATTTTTGTAATCATATATTATCGTTGTTTACAGTGACAAAGGTACTACTTTTTTACGTTCTATGCAGTAAAAAAACGTTCAATAAGCAAATCAAACAATATAAATAACAATAGAAGCAAGCCGGCAAAAAGGACTCCCGGACGCCTGGTCTTCGTAAATAACAAGAAGGAAAGAATGGAACCATACCCCAATATAGTCAATAGTAAATCGATACGCCCGTAAAAGACCGCCTCCTCTACACGGCTAAAAGCATCGACAATCCAAAACAATGTATGCGTCAGCTTTTCTACGAATAATTGTAATAAACCGTAACCCGGAATGCCTACAGGAAGCAATAACCAGATCAGTCCGACCGGAATAAGGAAGGTAGCCAGGAACGTCAAAGGTAAATTGGTACACAGGAAAACCAACGAGAACTGCCGGAAATAATACAAACACAGTAAGGTTGTCCCGGCCTGGGCAGCCAATGTCACCGTGATCCATCCCCAGGGTATCGCAATAACCGGATTCCTCACTACGATAAGATTTTGCAGACGAGGTTGCAGATATAAAATAGACAATACAGCCAGATAACTCAGTTGAAAACCAATATCAAACAGATATAACGGATTGAACACCAACATACAGAAAGCCGCGGCAGCCAACGTATTATAACCGTCAGTCATCCGCCTGAGTACCCTCCCCGTGAGATAAAGCGTCAGCATCAAACCGGCCCGTACAGCCGATGCTGCCAGTCCGGTAATAACCACAAAACCCCAAAGCAGACAAAGCATCAACAGGTATCTCAGCCAACTGTAAAAACTATTCTTTGGCAAAAAAGAAAACAGCAAAGAAAGGAATCCGCAAACAACAGCCACATGAAAACCGCTTACAGCCAGCAAATGGGCTACCCCCGTGACAGAAAACCGTTTCCTCACCTCGCGATCCATCTCCTTACGATAGCCGAGGGTAATAGTGGCCAACACCGACTTTTCCTCTTTCGATAAATTCAGTCGCTCAAAAGGCTCCAGCAAACGTTCCTGTCCTTTCCCACCCAGTTCCATTAAAAGCGATACTTCACTACTATCTCCCCTCTCCTGCCAATAAGCTGTCCGCTGCATGGAAAGACTAAGTAATAAGGACAGAAACACCACACCCCAAACCCAGCGCAATTCATAATTACCGCCTCCGGGCTCTACCTTCGGGATCAGATAAGAAAACGCCACAACCAATAATGAAATGATAATCAACAACAGCGAGACAACGCTGCAATCAAAGAAGGCCTGCAACAAGATTCCGGTTATCCATATGAAAAGCGGCCTGATAAACGGCCGCTTTTGTATTTCTTTTATTATCATACAAAGGTCGGTTTTGGTTGGTTATCTAACTTCTCTACATTTCTTTCAATTCTTTTATCGTTCGTATCGGATCAGGAGAACTGAAAACAAAGCTACCGGCAACCAGCACATCGGCACCGGCTTCCAGCAAACGCTTCCCGGTTTCCAGATTCACACCACCGTCCACTTCTATTAAGGTATCCAACCCTTTTGCCCGGATCATTTCTTTTAAACGGGCCGTTTTATTGACCGAATGTTCAATAAAACGTTGTCCGCCGAAACCGGGATTGACCGACATCAGCAATACCATATCAAGGTCCTGGATAATATCTTCCAGCAGACTGATCGGCGTATGCGGATTTAAGGTAACGCCCGCTTTCATGCCGGCTTCCTTTATCGCACCGATAGTACGATGCAAATGGGTACAAGCCTCATAATGAACATTCATCATATAGGCACCAGCCTCAGCAACCTCTTTGACAAACTTCTGGGGTTCGACGATCATCAGATGCACATCCATCGGCTTCTTCAGGATGGGCTTTACCGCATCCAGCACCGGAAAACCGAATGAGATATTCGGAACGAAAACACCATCCATAATATCCATATGCAACCAGTCCGCCTCACTGTTATTTATCATTTCTACCTCTTTTTGCAGGTTCAGAAAATCGGCTGCCAGCAAAGAAGGAGCAATCTTATGTTTCATAATTTCAAGTCTTTTGCGCAAAGGTACAAAAAAAGAAAGAGAACACTGCGCAAGTGTCCTCTTTCCTTCAATTTCTTAGTTCATCACATAACCACCGAATTCCGGTTGCAGCGCAGGTTCCACATGGTAACTCCGTGCAAACTGAGACAGGAAATCAAGCGTTTGTCTGCTTGGTGTACTCTTCTTCTCGTTCCGGTTCTTTTTAGTTTTATCCTTCAATCCATCCATACATTGAGTAGAAAATCTCTTCATAGGCATCCCCTTTTTAATCGTTTGATAATAAAACGGGAGAATTTTCGACTTATTATATGAACCGAAGAATATTTTTATCTGATTATGCCATAGACAACTCAATACGGTTCTCATCTGCCATACGGCGCATGTTCAGGATAGCATAACGCATACGTCCCAAAGCCGTATTAATGCTGACACCGGTGATATCGGCAATTTCTTTAAAGCTCAGATCCTGGTAATAACGCATTTCCAGTACTTCACGCTGGCTGTCGGGTAAATGTTTCACCAACTTCTTCACATCCGACAAAACCTGGTGGCGCACGATGTTATCTTCAATCGTTCCGTCGCAAAGTTTAATATTATTGAACAGATCCACTTCTACCTCATCGTTGGACACAGTATTCTCACTGCGTTCCTGACGGAAGTTATCAATGATCAGATTATGTGCAATACGTGTAATCCAGGCTTTAAACTTACCGTTTTCGGTATAACGGCCCTGTTTAATAGTCATGATCACCTTAACAAAAGTCTCCTGAAAGATATCTTCTGTTAACTCTTTATTGCGGACTATAAAGTAAATGTAGGAATGGATACTGCTCTTATGACGGTTCAACAACACATCAAACGCAGTATTATCACCTTGCGCATAAAGGACGACCAGTTCTTCGTCGGTCATCGATTTTAAAGTCTTCATTACTTCTATGTTTTATAGTTTCTTTGAGTAATGTTTATGCTATAGGCAATGAGGTTTTAAATGTTAGACAATTTTGTTTTCGAAAACAAAAGAACAAAAAGTATTTTAAACAGACAAATATTTCTGTTATTTTTATACAAAAATGTCCCCTGCCTGTACGTTTTATGTACAAACAGGGGACATTTGGTAACAAACTATATTTTTAGAACTTATACCCCAAAGTTAAAGCAACCTGCGTTGTTTTTGTCTTCAATGAGGCTGGATCGGATTTAACAACAACCGAACCGTCCGGATTAAAAGTACTCGGAAAAGCATAAGCATCTTCTTTATATTCACGATAGACACAAGCCAGGTCTGCATAAAAACTTGGAGTAAAACGATAACCGACTCCAACCGAATAAGAATTCATGCCCTTATCGACTGTATAATTAGGAATAGTTCCCGCAACGTCTACAGCATTTATGTAATATTCTCCTGTCTTCGGATCTATCGCTGCAATTCCATCCTTTACATGCTGTTTCATAGGAGATGTTCTCCATAAAGTACCTGCCCGAACAGAAAACTGAGGAGTCACTTTATATTCCGCACCCACTTTTAAAGTACCGGACATACCAAAGTCACTTTTTATACCTTCTGTTTGTATCATATCATAACCATCCACATCACTCAGATTCATCCTCTTATAATTCGTAAGCTCATAATCTGCACTGATCAGGAAGTTTTGACCTACACCCGCCACACTGAATATCCAACGATCAGGAGTTCGAAGACGATATTCTCCCGCCTGATAGTCAGGAGTTTCTTTCACTTTCCCCTCTACATCATCTATTACAACTTGTGCCGAGCCATGAAAATAATCGGTCATTTTATACCAGGTTGGAGAGTTATAAGCAATTCCCACACGCAAGAAATCCACCGGACGAACTATTGCGCCGATATTAAAAGCATAACCAGTTCCATCAGTCGATAATCCGTTATCCAACCACAACAAATCTTTTACAGTAAAATCTTCTTGGTACTTTGTTGTCAGATTATAATCCATATCAGTTATAGCAACAGTTGCCCCCAAAAAGAAACGATCAGAAATATTGGTAGCAAATGAAATATTATACTGCCCTATCGAACCTTTTTCATTCACTAATAAATCAACATTTTGAGGACTATAAGCAGCACCCGGTGCCCCAAATGCCGAATGATAAGCATCCCCACCAGAAGTATTCGGTTTGAAAAAACCGGCCTCATAACCTAATACGGAAAGCCAATAGTTGTCTGCATCAAAATACGGATCAAACCTTCCACTCACAAGCGTCAAATCTTTTTCCGGTATTCCATGCGCCATATCGGCAGCATAGTCTGCCACCGAAAAAGGCTGGGCTCCGTTCATCCGATAAGAACGGTTAAAACTTTTTACCCGGTTATAGGAGAGACCGATATTCCAACCGACAATTCCTTCATCATTGCCCGTCGGAAAATAACCGACATAAGCGATATTATCAAAATTGAACTTTGTCTTGCTCTCATCTGCCTTCGAACCGTTCCAATTTGTATTGGCTTTGATAGAAGAAAGACTTATCGTAGTTACCACTTCCGAACTACGATATATCCCTAACCCTGCCGGATTAGTAGACATAGACGATATATCACCACCCAATGCACCAAAAGCCCCACTCATACCCAAATAACGGGCAGTTCCGTTCAAGTCAGTCTGAGACATAGTGTATGCATTCATCTCACCTTGTGCATATGCAATACCACCGGCAAGAAAAAATGCCGATACAAATAAGCACGCTATTCTTTTCATCGTTTCTGTTATTTCTTTAATATCCTAACTTATGTAAGGGCTCGAAATTACACGAACCCTTACATTATATTTACATTCACATTTTTATCTGCGTCCGCCGGAACGTCCGCCACCGCCACCACCGCTTGAACGGCTACTGCTTCCACTACTTCCGCTACTGTAAGAGCCGGAACTGCGGCTACTACTGCTACTTCTTGACGGTGCAGAATAGGTACTCTGACTTCTGGTTGTGGCAGGACTACTATTATATCTTGTAGAACTGCTTCTTGTTGTCGGAGCTGACTGTATTCCTGAAGAACGTGTAGATGAACTACCTATGCCACTTGAACTACTACGGGTAGAAGGCCGTGTACGAACTGTTGCTTCTGACTGCACCCGGTTTGAAGTCGTCCCTCTGCTTGAACGAATGCTACTTGCAGCCCCCCTTGTCGATGAAGAAGTGGAAGGACGTGAATAACGATCCGAACTCGTCCGGTTAGAACTAGTACGATTACTTTCACTTCTTAAAGAAGTTGCCCGGTTTGAATTTCGGTAAGAAGATGATCTATTGGAAGAACTATAGCGACTGGAAGAACTTCTTCCTGCGGAATAACGAGCAGACGTCGAACGCCCCGGAGATCTATAATTATACGGACTGGCATAATGGTGGTGATGGTGTCCCCAATAACCTCCATAATATCCGCCGTAATAACCACCCCAGTAACCCGGGCTGTAATAACCCCATGACGGACCGTACCAAGGACTGCTCCAACCGGCGTAGAAGCCACCCCAGCCCCAACCGAATCCCCAACGGGGACCATACCAGGAAGAGTACCAGGGATTGTAACTATAATACCAGGGATCATACCAGCCGGAATACCACGGAGAGTATCCCCAACTATTACCCATGTTTATATTTACATTCACATTGGTATTACCGTCCGAGTAATCGGTATCATAACCATAACTGTAATATCCGTCACTCAGATACAGATCGACTTGGTCTGCACCAGCTATCGTGATCTTACTCGGTGAATGATAACGTACGATACGTTCGGTATATTCATTATCCGAACGGCGTTCCGCTTTCTTCGTTACTTTCTGATTGTTATCAGGTAACTCTTCGATATAAGTACCGTCCGCTTCATCCAGGTCCTCATCATAAGGTTCCTCAACATCAACAGATGTATATCGACGATTATATTCATCCACATCTCTATCTTTATCAAACGCCGGATGTGAATCCGAAGCCGATGCCAATACAATTGCAGATGAAGACTCCGTTGCATTTTCTTTTTTGGGCTGTATAACCTTCTCTTCTGTTTTTTCTTTCTTTTTTTCTTTACTTGAAGAGAAATACACATCATCAAAGAACTCCTCCTGGGCTGCGGCACTGAAGCCGACCAGAAGCATCACCACTAAAGATGTTAATTTCATGGGTTTCATATTCGTTTCTCCTCTACATTAATATATTTATTCTACTGTTTAGACTACATATCCGTTGCCGGGTTTAAGATCATATCCTTAAATAAGAATAAAAACTACGCATTCTATTTACAAATATAACGCGTTCCCAATAAGTTACAAGCGTTTATATATACTTTAACTATAAAAAACAACTTATTCTGAAACAAAGCTACAAAATAGGAATCACAGACAACAAGAAATAACCAATCTGTATAAAAGCACATGGTTTATATACTTAGTAGATGCAACAAGAGACACAAACGCTGCAAAACCAATTCCGAATCAATGATAAAAATACATCCTTGGTAAAATCTGTTTCATACTAATGGAACAGTTGTTTCATTATGTAGAAACACTTGTTTCTTTAGGATGAAACAGTATCGTAAATACATTCGGGGAACTATTAAAATGAATTGGTCTCTTTTGTTATATGTTCAAAGATAAATCGTATATTTGTCCTTTGGTTTAAAACCTTGTAAACTGTATATTAACAAGATTAATTCTATTTGTAAATGGGAAGAGTATTAGTTATTGGTGCAGGGGGCGTAAGCACCGTTGCTGTTAAAAAGATCGCGATGAACGCTGATGTTTTTACCGATATCATGGTGGCCAGCCGCACGAAAAGCAAGTGCGACAAGATTGCTGCCGATATTAAAAATGTAAAGGTGAAGACAGCACAGGTCAATGCGGATAACGTGGACGAGCTCGTTGCATTGTTTAATGACTTTAAGCCCGAGTTGGTCGTCAACCTGGCTCTACCTTATCAGGACCTCTCCATCATGGATGCCTGCCTGGCTTACGGTGTCAGCTATCTCGACACTGCCAACTACGAACCGCTGGACGAGGCAAAATATGAATATAGCTGGCAATGGGCCTATAAAGACCGTTTCGAAAAAGCGGGTCTGACGGCTATCCTGGGATGCGGATTCGATCCGGGTGTAACGGGAGTATATACAGCTTATGCAGCGAAACATCATTTCGATGAAATCCAGTATCTGGATATCGTCGACTGCAACGCCGGCGACCATCACAAGGCATTCGCTACGAACTTTAACCCGGAAATCAATATCCGTGAAATTACTCAGCGTGGTAAATATTATGAAGACGGAGAATGGAAGGATACTGACCCGTTATCGATACATAAGCCGTTGAACTACCCGAATGTAGGTCCGCGTGAATCATACCTGATGTACCATGAAGAACTGGAAAGTCTGACAAAGAACTTCCCGACAATCAAGCGTGCCCGTTTCTGGATGACTTTCGGACAGGAATACCTGACTCATTTACGGGTGATACAGAATATCGGTATGTCACGTATCGATCCGGTCATGTACAACGGACAGGAAATCGTCCCGATCCAGTTCCTGAAAGCCGTATTGCCTAATCCGGGTGACCTGGGCGAGAACTATACGGGAGAAACATCGATCGGTTGCCGTATCCGCGGGATCAAAGATGGCAAAGAACAAACTTACTACGTATATAATAACTGTAGCCACGAAGCTGCTTACAAGGAAACAGGCGCTCAGGGTGTAAGTTATACTACCGGCGTACCTGCGATGATCGGTGCCAAATTATTTATGCAGGGAGTTTGGAAGAAGCCGGGTGTATGGAATGTGGAAGAATTCAATCCTGATCCGTTCATGAAAGAGTTGAACGAACAAGGACTGCCCTGGCATGAAATGTTTAATGTAGATTTGGAATTATGATATGGCATTACAAGTAGGAGATAAAGCACCCGACGTATTGGGGCTTGATCAGAACGGAAATGAAATAAGACTCAGCGATTTTAAAGGTAAGAAGTTAGCACTTTACTTCTACCCGAAAGACAACACCAGCGGCTGCACGGCAGAAGCCTGTAGCCTGCGTGACGGCTACAAGGAATTACAGGCAGCTGGTTACGAAGTGGTCGGGGTTAGTAAAGACAGCGCAAAATCCCATCAGGGATTCATCGCCAAGCAGGAACTGCCTTTCAACCTGATCGCTGACACGGACACAGCCCTGCAACAAGCTTTTGGCGTATGGGCAGAAAAGAAACTGTACGGACGTTCATACATGGGGACTCTCCGTACCACCTTTATTATCAACGAAGATGGTATCATCGAGAAGATAATCGGTCCGAAAGAGGTGAAGACAAAAGACCATGCTAATCAAATCCTTAATTCATAAAAAGGGATGGCAAAAGAAGACAATTTATTCGAAGAGGGAAAAACCCCGGAAGGAAAGCCGGCTGTTAATGCCGACAAGTTAAAAGCGCTGCGCGCCGCAATGGATAAGATCGAGAAGAACTACGGAAAGGGTTCTATCATGAAACTGGGCGACGAAAGCATTGAAAGTATCGAAGTTATCCCGACAGGTTCTATCGCCCTGAACGCAGCTTTAGGCGTAGGCGGTTACCCGAAAGGACGTGTAATCGAGATATACGGTCCGGAATCATCCGGTAAGACAACACTGGCAATCCATGCTATTGCCGAAGCACAGAAATCAGGTGGTATTGCTGCGTTTATCGATGCAGAACATGCCTTCGACCGTTTCTATGCGGAAAAACTGGGCGTTGATGTAGAAAACTTATGGATCTCTCAACCGGATAACGGTGAACAGGCTTTGGAAATCGCCGAACAGCTGATCCGTTCTTCTGCGGTAGATATCATCGTTATCGACTCTGTGGCTGCATTGACTCCGAAGGCTGAAATCGAAGGCGATATGGGTGACAGCAAGATGGGCTTACAAGCTCGTCTGATGTCTCAGGCATTGCGTAAACTGACCGGGGCGATCAACAAGACCAATACGACTTGTATCTTTATCAACCAGTTGCGTGACAAGATCGGTGTCATGTTCGGTAACCCGGAAACAACAACCGGCGGTAACGCATTGAAGTTCTACGCATCAGTTCGTCTGGATATCCGCAAGATCGGAACATTGAAAGATGGTGACGAAATGAAAGGTAACCAGGTACGTGTGAAAGTTGTAAAGAACAAGGTTGCACCTCCTTTCCGCAAAGCAGAGTTCGACATCATGTTCGGCGAAGGTATTTCCAAGGCTGGCGAGATCGTAGACTTAGGTGCGGAGCTGAATATTATCAAGAAAAGCGGTTCCTGGTATAGCTACAACGATACAAAACTGGGACAGGGACGCGATGCTGCCAAACAATGCATCAGCGATAACCCCGAACTGGCAGAAGAGTTATCCGGATTGATATTCGAAGCATTGAAAGGGTAACCCAGGTAATAGTTGACAAGTGACGGTTGACAGTTTAATATATAATTATAGAATATGCTACATACTGAAAAGAACAACATATCAGACTTACAAACACATTCTAATTCAGAAAACTGTCAACTGTCAACTGTAAACTATAAACTAAACAAAGACAAATACCGCCTGTTATGCAATACAGAAAACAGCTTTCCCCTTTTTTCACGCGATTGGTGGCTGGATGCCGCCTGTGGCGAAACTAAATGGGAAGTTTTGCTAACAGAAGAAAAAGGAAAAATACTAGCAGCTTTACCGGTATATATTCCTCACCGAGGAGTCATATCAATGCCTCCTTACACCCAGACAATGGGACCTTGGTTTGCTCCAGAATCCAAAGATACCAAATACACCAGGACTTTAGGAAAACGGCAAGCAATATGCAAAGAGTTTACGGATGTGTTAAAATCCTATCCGCATTTCCTCCAAAATTTCAATTATGGGATAACGGACTGGTTGCCTTTTTACTGGGAAGGTTACAAACAGACAACCCGTTATACGTACCTGCTGAACAATATACGGGACGAGCATACACTTTGGGAGAACATGAGTCCCAATATCCGCCGGAACATTACAAAAGCAAAAGAGAAATTTCTCATCACAATCAGGAAAGGGATTTCTATTGAAGATTTTCTGAAAATACAATCCATGACGTTTAAACGTCAACATCTCTCCACTCCTAAAAGACAGGACGTATTAATAAAATTGATCACCGCCTGCCGTCAACGTAACCAAGGCGACTTATGGGGAGCCTACGACGAGAAAGGGAAATTACATGCAGTGGCATTTATTGCCTGGCAGGAAAGTTCGGCTTATTATCTGGCCGGAGGCGGCGACCCGGCATTAAGGGCATCAGGGGCGCATAGCTTACTTCTTTGGGAATGTATCCGCCACGTTTCCCAATACACACCAATATTCGACTTTGAAGGTTCTATGATTCCGGGAGTAGAACGTTTTTTCCGTGAATTCGGAGCAATTCAAACGCCTTACTTCACAATAACCAGAGGAAATCTCAGTTTATTATATAGAGCTTGGTTAAAGATAAAAGAACGGATATGAATAATCACGCTATACATTATATAATACGTTTCCTTCTTGGGGAAGATATTTCCGAAGAGATTGTGGCTGCCATCGGATATACGAACAATAGCAAACATTATGACCGTTACAGTATTGTGATCATTCCATCCGGTTTTTTCACCAATCATATATATGGAACGGCATCTTCGCTTCCGGAATTACCGCTTCAAGAAATAGAAGGAACTCCCTTGCTATTCGGTTCTCCCCTTGTAGAACAGATAGGCGACACGTTGGTTATTCATGCGGATATTATTGCCAGTACCTACTTTCTCATCACTCGCTATGAGGAAATCATCCAACGAAATGTAAGGGATGAGCACGGACGTTTTCCGGGAAAGAATTCTTTACCTTACCGGGCAGGATTTCTCCATCGTCCGATCGTTGATGAATACCGTATACTTTTGCGTAAATGGTTACGGCAATATGGACTCCGCATACCGGAAATTCCAAAAGAGATACAACATATCTATCTGACACACGATTTGGACTCTCCTACTCTTTACCGGACATGGAAAGGGGTTATCCGTTCCATCCGGGATAAAAGGGGGATCATCCAGTCTATCCAAGGGAAATGCGGACCAGTAGAAAACGATCCGTATTATACATTTCCCTGGATATTCGAACAAAATAACTTGTTACGGGAACAAACGGGCAAAGATATCTGCCGGGCAATCCTTTTTGTTCGCAGTGGAGGCAAATGCAAACAGGATAAGCCCCATTATAGCCTACGCAATACAGATATATCTCAACTGATACAGTCTGCATTATCCAATGATATGACAATCGGCCTGCACAGCAGCTACCAGGCAGGTATAGCTCCTACCCTCATCAAAAAAGAAAAAACATGGCTGGAAAAGAATGTTGAGAGAAGTATACGCTTTAACCGCCATCATTTCCTTGCCAGCCGTGAACCGGAAGATATGACACACCTGGAGGCGGCCGGCATAACAGATGACTTCACCATGGGTTATGCAGATGTTGCCGGATTCAGGTTAGGGACTAGTTATCCGGTACACTGGATCAATCCGGTCACCCGTCGCTTATCCTCTATCTTATTGCATCCGCTGACAATTATGGATTGCACTTTGGAAGAAAAAAAATATATGGGATTAAATTATGAGGAGGCATTAGCATATAGCCTGAATCTTATCGAACAGGTAAAAAATACAGGCGGGGAGTTGACTCTCTTATGGCATAATACCAGTGCACAGGAAAATACAGACAGTTATTTACGCAAACTTTACAGCCATTTATTAAACGAACTTGCAAAAAAATGAAAATTGTTACTATTGTCGGAGCCAGGCCTCAATTTGTAAAGGCGGCCATGGTAAGCCGGGCGATTCTGGAATACAACAAAAATAATGAGAGACTGATTGAAGAACTACTTCTTCATACGGGACAGCATTATGATGCAAATATGAGCAATATCTTTTTCAACAGTATGAGTATCCCTCAACCCGTCTGGCAACTGCAATGTGGAAACGGAACACATGGAGAGATGACCGGCCGTATGCTGATTGAAATTGAAAAAATATTACTCGACACCCGGCCTGATTACGTATTGGTCTACGGTGATACCAACTCGACACTGGCTGGAGCACTAGCCGCCTCCAAACTACATATACCGGTAGTTCATGTTGAAGCCGGCCTTCGCAGCTTTAACAAACAAATGCCGGAAGAGATCAACCGTATCCTGACCGATCATATAGCGACCTTACTATGTTGTCCGACTTTCGCCGCCATCAAACATCTGGCAAATGAAGGAATACAACAGGGAGTCCATCATGTCGGGGATGTAATGTATGATGCCGCATTGATTTTTGGTAAACTGGCAGACAGTTCTTCCCAAATCATGCATCAATTGAATCTCAACAGTAGGCAATTCAGGCTTTGTACAGTTCACAGGGCAGAGAATACAGATAACCGGGAACGGATAATGGGAATTATCAGTGCTATAAAAGAAATATCAACTTCTTCTTTTCCGACCGTTTTGCCACTTCATCCCCGCACTCGAAATTGTCTGGAAAAATATGGGATGATACAATCACTTGAAAACCGGGAAGGAATACATATCATTCCGCCGGTAAGCTTCCTCGATATGGTTATGCTGGAAAAACATGCGGCAACCATTTTGACGGATTCAGGTGGCGTACAGAAAGAAGCATATTTTCATCATACCCCTTGTATTACACTACGGGATGAAACGGAATGGGTCGAAACTGTTGAAGCAGGTTGGAACCAAATAGCCGGTTCTGAAAAAGAAAGTATCCTGCATTGCCTGGAAAACCAACCGGAACAAAAAGAGATACAAGAATACGGAATTGGAAACGCATCAAAAAATATTATTGATTTGCTATGAAAAAAGTACTGATTATTTGCGATCTCTTTCCGCCGGCTTTCGGACCGCGTATGGGATATTTATGCAAATATCTCAGAAATTACGGATGGGAGCCTGTCGTTCTGACTGAAATGGTAGAAGAAAATACATTTACATTCCTTGCCAGTCAATGTGAGGCCGAATACATTAATTATTATACAGCCAAAAGTCCTTTTACCAGGAAACTACAATGGATCAGTATACTTTTACTGGATCTTTGCTTCGGATATAAGGATATCCGAATGTACAAAGAAGCCCGGAAGCTGGTCAAAAACAATAAAATCGATTTAGTTTTATGTAGTAGTTTCCGGACATTTCCCTTACCGGCTGCACTAAAAGTTGCAACTAAATATAAACTACCGCTGGTCGTTGACTTACGGGACATCATTGAACAATATACAGGAGATGAGTTTATTGCACATTCTCTCCCCTCTCTCTTGGGATTAAACAGATTATTCATATCTGTCTTTAAACGGAAAAGCCTACGGGATAGAAACCGGGTATTAAAAAAAGCAGATTATGTAACAACAATCTCTCCTTGGCATGTAGATATATTGAAACAGTATAACACTAATGTAGAATTGATTTACAATGGGTTCGACCCAGAACTATTTTATCCGGAACAAAAAAAAACGGAGAAGTTCATTATAACATATACAGGGCGGTTACTTAGTACAGCTATGCGTGATCCGGGACTGCTCTTTGAAGCATTAAGTATTTTGTCTGCCCGTAATATATTGACACCCGACAAATGCCGTGTCTACTGGTATGTCGATGAAACGTCCCGTAAAATCATTACGGAAGAAGCTGAAAAATACCAGATTCTCCCTTTTATGGATTTCAAAGGATATGTTCCGGCGTCAGAAATACCTTCCATACTGAACAGTAGTTCCGTACTGTTGTTATTGACTAACCGTGCGGCAAACTCCGGTCCCAAAGGTGTTATGACGACAAAGTTTTTTGAATCGCTGGCTGTAGAAAAACCAGTACTTTGTGTTCGGAGTGACGAAAGCTATCTGGCTGAAGCAATCAATGATACGAATGCCGGCCTTGCCGCAACGAATGTGAATGAGGTATGTGACTTTCTTAAATCGTATTATCAGGAATGGAAAGAAAAAGGATATACATCGTCTTCCATAAAGAAAAGCAAGTTAGTCCGTTTTTCACGGAAAGAACAAGCAAAACAATTTATACAAATCTTCGAAAAGGTTGAAATCAATGGATAAATATATCAATATAGTGTCTTTCAATATCCCTTGGCCTGCTAATTATGGCGGGGTTATTGATGTGTATTACAAAATGCAGGCCTTACACAAATGCGGCGTAAAAATTATTCTACATTGTTTTGAATATGAACGCCCTCATTCCAAAGAACTGGAGTCTCTATGTGAAAAAGTATATTATTACAAACGGAAAACCGGACTATTGACTAATATAACTCTGTTACCATACAATGTTTTCAGTCGTAAAGACCCGGAATTACTTAAGAATTTGCTCGAAAACGATTATCCAATCTTATTCGACGGATTGCATACCTGCTACTATATTAATCATCCTCAACTACAGGGACGAATGAAAATATACAGGGAAAGTAATATCGAGCACGATTATTACCGTCACTTGGCTAAGGCAGAAACAAACCTGATCAAAAAACATTTCTTTCTGGTTGAAGCTTGGAGGTTTGAACGGTATCAGGAGATATTAAAACATGCCGATCTGATGTTGGTCGTTTCTATCACTGATACAAACTATCTCCGGAAAGTCTTTCCCAAAAAGAAAATTGAATACATGCCCAGTTTCCATGTCAATGATGAGATATCTGTAAAGAGCGGATCGTCTGATTTTGTCTTATATCATGGGAAACTATCCGTTACAGAAAATACACTGGCTGCGTTATATCTGATCAAAAATGTCTTCTGCAAATTAAAATATCCTTGTATCATTGCAGGTATGAATCCACCGGCAACGTTGTTTGCGGCTGCGGCTCCTTATCCCAACATCAAAATCGAAGCCAATCCTTCCAACGAACGTATGGACTATCTCACTCACGAAGCGCAGATACACATGTTGATCACTTTTCAGGATACCGGACTAAAACTCAAATTACTAAACAGTCTTTTTGGCGGAAGATACACGATTGTAAACCAGGAAATGATCACTGGCAGTGGTTTGGAAGCTTTATGTTATATCGCTAACACTCCGGAAGAAATGATAGAAACATGCAAACGGTTGATGGAGCAACCAATGACTCCCGAATTAATTGAAAAAAGAAAAGAATTACTATTCCCTACCTACTCAAACAGGCAACAGGGAGAGCGTCTTTACAAACTGATTTATAATCAGGGAGAATAAAAAACTATTCTCCCTTTTCTTTGGGGACGTATAAACGCAGAAAAATTAATCCACTTTTCAGTTCTTTCTGAAGTTTCCATTGGGAGTAAATTGTTTCAATGTGTTCGTCATCCCAATTGAAGAGATTCGAATATAAAACATAACGACTATTTTCTAACTCAGCAGAAGAAAAACGCCGGTTATCATCAGTTATATCCATATTTGCAAACAAGGCATCCATTGGAAATGCTGCTGTTACAGAATTAATCTCTATATGTTCATTCTCCAAATAATCGATCATCTCTTGGCGCAATGAATAATAAGGCAGATGACATAACACACTGTCCCAAGCTTTTGACATCTTCTCCGAATAAACCCAAAAGTTTCCGCTGACCAGTATACAAATCATCCCTACCAATAAAATTCGCACAGACCTTGTTTCATATACTTTAAATAAAAGCTGAGCAGTGATTAATGCCAGTAATATGTACAAAACCAGAAAATATCGGTCTCCAAAGGGGTTTGTTACTGGAATTGTAACTAACATCATAGTAAATAAGACACTCAAATAAATGAGAGATAACGGAGATTTGGAAAGATAAAGAAAGAAATTTTTTATCCCCATTTTAATGATTGAAGCAAATAGCAAAATCCAGACAACAATTCTCCCTGAATCCAACATCCTTACAGCCAAACTTGCTATATTCTTAACTATTTGCCCAAATGTTGCAAACTGCCGATGATCCTCATATCCAAAACCGGGTTGATACAGAAAATATCCGGTTTCCACCTTCCGGTATATAAACCATCCGCCTATCGCCAAAAGAGTCGGTATAAATACAGGGAAAACATATAAGAACGAATTTTTGAAAGATTTCTTATGAATAACATTTTCTATCAGCAAATATCCCAACCCCAATCCTGAACAAACAACCAGCCCTCTAATACTTACCAATCCCAGGCACATGGCAGATACAGCCAACCAAATTCGCCGGTTATCCAAAATCAAATTGATACTCAACAAAGCAAAAAAACACAGGATGACATCCGGAGAAATTAAAATCATCTGGGTGGAAAGTGCCGGTTCCAATAAAACCAACAAAAATATATAAGGTGTATATTTCGTCTCCAGCCTTTCACACAAGCGATAAACTTGCCAGATCACTCCCAATGAAAATACAGTTATAGATAAATGAGCTACCAACAAACTTTTTCCGAATAAAGACCAAAGAAGAGCCAGATACAGATGAGCCAAAGGGGGTTCTGCAACATATTGGGCCGGATAGACAAAAGACAGAAACCCATTTTCTAATAAATAACTTGCCGGCATAGAATACCCGGCAGTGTTATCCCAGAAAAAACAGTTCTCTAACGTAAAGAATTTCAACACCAGAAACAAAATCAGTACTACATATTTTATCATAATAATTTATTATATCGGATTTACACTATTTCATTTGTTTAAATTCTTCATTTTCTAAAGCTCTGATTCCTTCTATTATATAATCTCTTCTTAAATCGTCCGGTTTTAAAATCAACTCATTCCATTGAAGCAGATCAATATCAATTGGAACAATTCCGAAATTTTTATCGTCAGGCATACGTTGCAGTTTGTACTCTATACGCTTCAACAAATGCTTTATTTCATCCGGCTGTTCTGATGTATAAGCTACGGCCACCCGATTCAAAAAAGGAGCAGACCCTGTTAATCCGATCGGCTTCGTATATACAGAATTTGAAAAAGCTATAGAAACAAACTGGTTTCGCAATATACGCACCGCCTCCGCCATATTCTTTTCCTGATCTTGATTTGAACCTAAGCTCAATATAATTTTATTCAGCATATCGCTTATTTTATTTATTCAATGCAAAACTAGGAAAAAATACCTATTAGTTGGTATTGATCATGTAAGCATTTCACCATACCTTTGTGCGAGAATTTAAGAAAATGAGATTATCAGAGCTTCACACAGGTGAAAAAGGCGTTATAGTCAAGGTGATGGGACGCGGAGCATTCCGCAAACGCATCATTGAAATGGGATTTATCAGGGGAAAAGAGGTGGACGTTATACAAAATGCTCCACTGAAAGATCCTATCCACTATCGTGTAATGGGTTATGACGTTTCTTTGCGACGGAATGATGCAGCAATGATTGAAGTAATCAGCGCAGCCGAATACGCAAAGGCACAAATGTCACAACAAAGTGAAGAACGTTCCGCCGACTCTTATATACTACCTTCAACAGAAGATTTACAGGCACTTGCAATACATAAAGGAAAAACAATAAACGTTGCCTTGGTTGGAAATCCCAACTGTGGAAAGACTTCTTTATTCAATTTTGCATCCGGAGCCCACGAACACGTAGGAAACTACAGCGGAGTCACTGTTGATGCCAAAGAGGGAACCTTCCAACAAGATGGCTACACATTCCGGATCGTAGATTTACCCGGAACTTATTCCTTATCGGCCTATACTCCGGAAGAACTTTATGTCCGCAGGCATCTCAGCGAAGAACAACCGGACGTTGTGATCAATGTCCTGGATGCATCAAACCTGGAAAGAAATCTTTATCTGACCTGTCAGCTCATCGATATGGACGTCCGGTCTGTCATCGCCTTGAATATGTATGACGAATTGGAACGGTCTGGAAATAAATTCGATTACGAATCGTTATCCCGGATGATCGGTACCCCGATTGTTCCGACAATCAGCAGAACCGGTTTCGGTATTGAAGACCTTTTCAAACGGGTCATAAAAGTATATGAAGAAGAAGATCCTGTTATCCGTCATATCCATATAAATTATGGAGAAGTACAGGAAAAAGGTATTACAAATGTACGGCATGTCATAAAACAAAACGGAAATGTAGCAAAAAGCCTTTCCAAACGTTATCTCTCCATCAAGCTATTGGAAGGAGACCCTGAAATAGAACGTTTTATCCAGACATTACCCGGTTCCGAAACAATCATAGAAGAACGTGACCAGAATGTTACACAGATAGAAGAGTTATTGCTTGAAGACAGCGAAACGGCGTTTACCAATGCCCGCTACGGGTTTATCTCCGGTGCGCTACGGGAAACTTATGAGCAAAATAAAATAAAAGAAGCGACCAGCACTCAGATCATAGACTTATTCGTTACACATAAAGTATTGGGATTCCCCATATTTATTCTCTTTATGTGGATCATGTTCGAGGCGACATTCCGTTTGGGAGCCTATCCTATGGAGTGGATCGAAAATCTGGTTGGCTGGATCGGTAATTTTGTACGGGGAAACATGAGTGAAGGTCCGTTAAAAGACTTGCTGGTCGATGGTATCATCGACGGTGTCGGCGGTGTCATCGTTTTTCTTCCAAACATCCTGATACTGTACCTGTTTATTTCATTCATGGAAGATTCGGGTTATATGGCACGTGCTGCTTTCATTATGGATAAGATCATGCACAAAATGGGACTCCATGGTAAATCTTTCATTCCTTTGGTAATGGGATTCGGTTGTAATGTGCCGGCTATTATGGCCTCCCGTACGATTGAAAGCCGCAATAGCCGTATGATCACCATGTTGGTTAATCCGCTAATGAGTTGCAGTGCCCGTTTACCGGTATATGTGTTACTTGCTGGTGCATTTTTCCCTAATAACGCAAGTTTCATTCTCCTGTCATTATATGTTTGCGGTATTCTTCTGGCTGTTGTTATGGCACGGCTGTTCAAACGTTTCCTTTTTAAAGAAGAAGACGTACCTTTTGTGATGGAACTTCCCCCCTATCGAATGCCTACTGCAAAATCGATTATGATCCATATGTGGGAAAAAGCGAAGCAGTATCTCCACAAAATGGGAGGTGTCATTTTAGTCGCTTCTATTATTATCTGGTTCCTGGGATACTTCCCCCGCCACAGTGAGATGGGAGATGCATTCGACAAGCAAATTGCAGAAGTGGAAAATGCCGAACTGGATTCCAAGGAAAAAACGGAAACAATTGCGGAGTTGGAACGGTTAAAGAATATGGAGCACCAAAAGAACTCTTATATCGGAACGATAGGACAAACAATCCAGCCTGTTCTTCACCCATTAGGATTCGATTGGAAAATGAGTGTCAGCTTATTGACCGGTATGGCAGCAAAAGAAGTCGTAGTCAGTACGTTAAGTGTCCTGTACACCGGAGATGAAGAGGATAGCCAGGTTTTATCCGAACGTATAAAACAGGATTTGGATGAAGAAGGCAATCCGGTCTTTACACCTCTTATCGCTTTGAGCCTGATGCTGTTTGTTCTCATTTATTTCCCATGTATCGCAACAATCTCGGCCATCGTCAATGAATCGGGATCATGGAAATGGGGAATATTTGTAATTGTGTATACATGCGTTTTAGCATGGATCGTCTCGTTTGTGGTTTATCAGACGGGGAGTTTGTTTATTAATTTATTAAATTAAAGACTATTGGTTATGTGGCAGGAAATAGCAATCATATTAATAGGTATTATCATTATACTGTATCTTGGACGGAAAATATATCGATTCATAATTCATCCGTCCAAGAAGGACACCCCTTGTGCTGGTTGCTGTGGATGCTCGTTAAAAGAAAAAAGATGAAGTAATTTTACTGTCACATAACACTCGCAGTTACTTGATTTCATTCTTTTCAGATTTATCATTTGTGCGATATAAAAAATCTTGTATATTTTAGTCAAACCCAGAACCGAACAAGTTGTTTGTGTCGTTCTCATATAATATATCCATCCTCTTTTACGATAAATCAAACTAATTTACTCCATATTAAAACACATTTCGTATATTTGTCAATTAATTCATATTCTGGTTTAACAACTTCAAAATGATAATATCAAATTTACAGAATCAGGAATTACGATTAAAATAAAACAGATTCTATGAGATAGTATCACTACCGGAAATCCGGTAAAAGTAATAAAGAAAATTAATCTTATACAATGAATTTTCACTTTCATAATATACTGGGTGGGAGCAAGCGGACTTCCCTTCTGAAAAAAAATATTGCAGCCTCAATTTTTATAAAAGGAATAAGCATACTTAGCTCACTGCTTTTGGTACCGCTTACTTTGGATTATGTAAACAAAGAGTTGTATGGAATATGGTTAACACTATCCTCCATCGTGGTATGGATCAATTTTTTTGACATAGGCTTAACGTTAGGGTTAAAGAACAGATTAACAGAGGCACTGACAACTCACGATTATGCGCGTGGGAAAAGTCTGGTGTCAACCACCTACTTTATGATGCTCGCGATATTCATTCCTGTATCTATTGTAGTAATGCTGTTGATCCCATTCATCAATTGGCCTGAATTACTGAATGTCCCAACTATCTACAATAAAGACATCCAGATTGTGTTATACTTATTAGTAATCTTCATGACTATACAAATGTTCTTCAATGTGTTGAATACAGTTGTATCAGCCTATCAGAAGACTGCTATGGCATCCTTATTTGCCATGTTAGGGCAACTGTTATCATTATTGCTGATATTCATCTTAACTCGTACAACCCCGCCTTCCTTGATCGGTTTGGCCTTTGCTATATCCTTATCTCCTATTGTTGTTTTAATAATTTTCTCACGTATTTTATACACAAGCTCTTTCAAAGAAATATCCCCGTCCTATAAATATATAGATTTAAAACAAATAAAAGACCTATTCAACCTCGGTATCAAATTCTTCATTATACAAATACAGGTTATCGTCCTATACCAATCAACCAATATCATCATTTCGCATATTTCTGGTCCGGAAGCCGTCAGTCAATACAACATTGCCTACAAATACTTAGGGATATCTACTATGATTTACAATATCATCCTAACTCCTCTTTGGCCGGCTTTTACCGATGCATACGCTTTAAAAGACTATACTTGGATGAACCGGATATATAAAAAAATGTGCTTGGTTTATTCGATAGTATTACTCGGCATAATAATCCTTATCGCTTTATCTCCATACCTCTACTATTTCTGGGTCGGAGATAAAATAGAAATCCCATTTGAAATAACGCTATGTCTCGGTATTTTTTTGGCTGTAAATTCATGGGATTCATTACAGGTATATATGATTAATGGTGTTGGTGCTATTAAACTTCAAACCTATGTTGTATTAATCGGTTTGATTTTTCACATACCATTAGCCTTATTTTTAGGCAATAAAATGGGTACTATCGGCGTTATATTATCAATGACTTGTATTAATCTTATCTATTCTGTCATTTTCACAACGCAGATCAATAAGATCTTAAAACACAAAGCTCATGGTATTTGGAATAAATAATCCTATTAATATGAACAGATTAAAGAAACATATTAAAAATAAATTACCATTTATCATCCGTTTAAAAACCATTTGGAATCAATTACGATTCAACTACATATCACCTCTGAATTTAGAAAATTTTGGATTCAGAGGTAAAGAATCACATATCATGCTTCCTGCACATATTGCCAATGCTCAAAATGTATATATGTACGAACAAACTCGTATTCAATCCAACGCAAAGATTATTACATATACGGGTAAGTTTATCATGAAAAAGTATTCCGGCGCAGCTCCCGGATTAACTGTTATAACAGGAAACCATACACCAACAGTAGGTATCCCTCATTATTTATTACCTCTATCAAGAATAAATGACATGGAAAAAGATGTTATTGTTGAAGAAGATGTTTGGATTGGAGCTAATGTTACTCTTTTATCGGGAGTTACTATAGGACGTGGTGCCATAATTGGAGCTTCAAGTGTCATAACAAAAGATGTTCCACCTTATGCAGTCGTAGTTGGAACTCCTTATAAAATCATCGCTTCTAAATTTTCCATGGAAGAAATCATGGAACATGAAAAACGACTTTATCCAAAAGCGGAACGCTTTGACAAAAACTTCTTAACACAACTTTTTAATCAGTATTACATAGGGATGCATTCTATTGGCAAAACGATGACAGCAGAAGATGAAATACGATATCAAAAGTTTCTCAAAAAAATCAATTAAACTAACATCTCTAAAAAAGATTTTATCGTCATGAAAGTAGTTCATATTGTATTTGGAATGGAATATGGAGGTATTGAGACTATGCTGGTCAATATAATGAACGAGCAAATAAAACATACCGACATATCTTTGATTATTGTTAACAATCAGGAGGAAAAATCCATTACTCGGGATATTAATGACAAAATCCGAATTACAAGAATTAATCGTCCTGCAGGATCAAAAAATCCTTTTTATATATTTGCTCTTAATTATTTGTTATGGAAAAGGCACTATGATATAATACACGTCCATGTCCCAAACACCATAAAATTCATATTCTTGAAAGCTATTACAAATAAAATATGCCTCACTGTACATCATATAAGTACTTCTGAAGACATCTCTTATTTACACAAATACAAGCATATCTTTGCCATTTCAAACTCCGTACAAGAAGATCTGGCTAAATATCTGAAAAGAAAAGTTCCTATTGTATTAAATGGAATAGATTGTACTAATATTGTTTCTCAAAAGGGAGTTACAGACCATCCTGTTTTCCGTATAGTACAAATCGGCAGATTAGTACATACGAAAAAAGGGCAAGATATCCTAATCGAAGCAGTTTCCATACTACATCAAAAAGGGTACAAAAACATATCGGTTGATCTTATTGGAGACGGTGAATCCAAAAGCTTCTTGAAAAACTTAGTGAAATCAAAGCAATTGGAAGAACAAATCCATTTTTTAGGAAGTAAAGAACAATCATACATATTCAGCCATCTGAAAGAGTATGACTTATTTGTACAACCGTCACGAAAAGAAGGTTTTGGCCTGACAGTAACAGAAGCCATGGCAGCCAAAGTGCCGGTATTGGTCTCCAATCAAGAAGGTCCAATGGAAATTATTGAAAACGGAAAATACGGATACTATTTTAAAAGTGACGATGCGACCAACTGTGCCCATGAGATCGAGAAAATAATGAACACTCCAACACACGAGATAGTATCCAAGGCATATCAACAAGTTATAAGCAGGTTCAATGTCAAAAAGACAGCGCAGGAATATATCGAACAATACAAAAAAATAAACTCCTAATTACACGAGTCATAAAAATATTAAATAAAAATCATGAAGTTAACATTTGAAAAATTATTTTCTATTCCTAAAAGCTTCTGGGTTAGTATTCATTATTTCCCATTTAAAGAGGCTATAAAGCTTCCTATTTTGGTGAGGTATAACACTCGTTTAATTGCTATCAGCGGTTTAATAAAAATCAACAAATCCGAGGGAGTAAAAACAGGTATGCTATCAATCGGTTTTGGGAATGTGGGAATATTCGATAAAAAATATGAAAGAAGCATTTGGGAAGTAACCGGATGTATAGAATTAAAGGGTAAGGTAGCATTCGGGCATGGTTGTAGGTTATGCGTCGGAAAAAATGGCACACTGACTATTGGTTGCCATTTTAATAATACAGCAGCAATGACTATTATATGTCAAAAGCATATAACATTTGGAGACAACGTCATTACGAGTTGGAACACTTTAGTGATGGATACAGATTGGCATTCTATTGTAAATGTGGAAACAAATGAAATTTATCCTATATCAAAAGATATCGTTATTGGTAATAATGTATGGTTGTGTACTCGTAGTGTAGTTCTTAAAGGTTCCGTTATTCCAGACGGCTGTATCGTGGGAGCCAATTCATTATGTAGTAAAAAATACACTCTGGATAATTCTCTGATAGCAGGGAACCCGGCTGAAATACGAAGGAAAAATGTAACAATGTATAGAAATTAAGTGAATAGACTATAAGCATCCGTTATATTGTTTTTATATTTAAATATATTTTATAAAATGAAAATTTTGATAGATCCTAGATGCATGTTTAACTATGCTTCTTTTTACATACAAGGTTTGCATGAATTTTATGGTAAAAACAATGTAAGTTTTGCAAAACATGAATTTAAAGAAGTTAGCTATGAATACTATCGTATAATGTGCTATGAAATAAGAGACGGACAGAAAATTAAACGAATTGTAATCGATTACCAAGATTTTAATACTATAGTAAATGATGCCTACGCATGGTGCGATATATATGCTAAAATCAATGTAAGCAAAGAGGATTACAACTCTGGTAAATACAGCAAACTCCTATGTATTCCCCCTGGATTCGGTATTAAAATTTACGGATTATGGGGAAGCTGTTGGCAAGCCTTAAAAAACACATTTAATATACATAAAAACGGTTGGAATTTATATGGAACCAAGAGTATGTATATCAGAGAATATCTTTCCAATTGGCATTCAAGAGCTACACTTAATACATATTTAGCAGAACAACGCTCATTTCCTAATTATATATTTTTTATAAGTACTTTATGGGATAATCGTATTCAATCTACTCCGACCAATCAGTTAAGAGCAAAATTCATAAGAATATGTAAATCTTTAAAAAACAAACACTTCGAAGGAGGATTATTTGCAAAACCGACTAATCCGGATTATGAAAAATATAGCGATTTAGTCTTTAAACAAAAGTATAAACATATAGATTACATCAAATCTACCCAAAAATCTGCTATCGTATTCAATGTGCCAAGTGTCCTTGATTGCCATGGATGGAAATTAGGAGAATTTTTAGCAATGGGAAAAGCTATCATTTCAATGCCCTTATTCAATCATTTGGCTTTTCCTTTAATAGATGGAACCCATATTCGTTTCTGCCAAGATGAAGAGGATATAGAAAAAGCCATTCTCGATATAATATATGATGAGCAAAAACGGGAGAAGATGGAGCAAGCAGCCAAAAAGTATTTTTTAGATTATGCCACTCCCCTCAAAGTTATTGAACAAATACATTGCAAGGCATTAAGCGACTATCCTTAACAAATGGGGAAACGTCATATTTAGATTGTTACCATATCAATATATTAAATTATTATATGTAGAATAGGACTTGACTTTTTATTTCAGCTGGCTAAAAACCATTTATTTTATATAAGTAACTGTAAGCGATTTAATAATAATAATCGTAGCAACAAATATTTATACATTATGACACTACTCCAATCGTTAAGCAAAGACAGGAATTATTACATGGGAACTGCTATAATCTTAGTATTGTTCTACCATTTAATGGGCGCCTGCGGATCTTCTTTCAAACTCCTGAAAATATTCATGGGAGGATATATAGGTGTAGATATCTTTCTATTCCTAAGTGGACTTGGTTTATGCCATTCATACGACAACCACACGCTTAAAGATTTTTATAAAAGACGATTTGTTCGAATTTATCCCTTATTTTTATTATTCGCTATCATTCGGACACTAATGCACGCCAACCTCTTAAACATAAATGTCAGTTTATGGGACTGGTTTTGCAATCTGACCACTTTATCATATTACCAGATAGGGGGGTTCTTCATTGATTGGTATTTAAGTGCATTATTTATTTTATACCTACTTTTTCCTATATTCAGAAAAAAAACCAACATTGTAACTATATCTTTATCAATTGCCTTAATTATAATAATATATTATTTTGTAGGGAAACCTTATTGGACTTACGACTGTTTAATTTCAAGAATCCCCATTTTTATGGCGGGCATATATATGCATGACCATCCTAACAAATTCAAACAACTCTTTTGGGGATTCACTCTCTGTCTATTGCCGGCTTTTTTACTTAACTCTTCAAACTTCTTGTATGCCACTTTATCTACACCTTTACTCTTTATAGCTTTATATGCCTTAATACAACCTATAAATATAATCAAAACAAAACATTGGGTGGAGATTTTAGGTAAGTATTCCTTAGAAATCTATATAGGGAATTGCTTGACTATGGAAATATTCCATGACATAATAGTAGAAAAAGGCATCGATATTATCGTATATACATTCGGCACAATTTTATTTTCGATTGTTTTTGTTTTATTAGGCAATTTATACGAACAAATTTTAAGACGCAGAGGATAGATTCCGTAGCAAAAATTCCTCCATAAAAGAAAAGCAAAATCTTATGAAGACGCTACGTATAAGATCATACCACATATCTAAAAGAAATTAAATAAATACATTATAGAATATTAAGCAATCATTCCTTATCAAACGGATTTTCATAAATATGTAACAATTGCTGTCCGAAATAATAAAAAAATCTAATATCATCAATAAAATAACGTTTAAACAATCTCTTTGGTTCCTGTATGCAACGATACAACCACTCCATACCTATTTGTTGCATAAACCTAGGAGAACGTTTCAATGTTTTAGCTTCAAAATCTATAGTAGCTCCCAATCCCATAAACAAATCTATTTCAGGGAGAAATTCCCTGTACTTCATAATCCACTTTTCTTGTTTAGGAGCGCCTACCCCAACTAATAGCACATTAGCACCAGATTTACGTATTATATCTATAATAGAACGACATTCTACCTCATTTTTTTCGAAACCAAAAGAAGGAGAATGAGCACCCACTATAATCTTTCTTCCTATTTGATCATTTATTTCCGCCATGGCTTTTAAAGCGACTCCTTCAACTGCTCCCAATAAAAATATTTTACAATTCGGATCATCTTTATGATATTGATAAAATGCAGTAAAAAAACTACTACCTGGAATAGCTTGAGGAAATGACCGCTTTAAGAATTTTGAGACAAAATATAAAATCTTACTATCGCATATTACCCACTCAGCCTGTTGATATACATTGTAAAATTCTTTATCTTTTTGGAGCTTGACTAAATGATCTATATTCGGTGTTATTAAAACACCTTTTTTTAACCGAAAGAGTAACTCCGCTTGCGTTATTGACAAGATGTCCACATTTAGTATTCTTATAGTATTTTTTATCATAGAGATATAACTTGATATTCCTTCATAATAAAGCAAATTTACTCAAAAATTTCAAATCTCAATAATAAAGGCATCTATTTGTCACAATATTCTCCATTAAGTTTATCGAATGAAAACACCCTGACTTC
>NZ_QSDP01000249.1:0-856 GCF_003463685.1 Parabacteroides sp. AM58-2XD | reverse complement strand
AGAGCCTGTTTAAATTTTGTAGTTTGAAGTAAAAAGAGTGTTTCTTCTTTCCGTCAAAATGATTATTTTTAGTTACCAAGCTTCAAATAATTATGTATTGTACGGATTTAGAAGAAACACAGTGGCAAGTTATCAAGAAAATCTTGAACCTGCAAGAAAGGAAACGAAAATATGATTTGCGTGAAATATGGAATGCTATCTTCTACCTGGTCAAAACAGGGTGTCAGTGGCGTATGCTTCCTTCTAATTTTGCTCCTTGGGAGCTGGTTTACTATTATTATCGCAAATGGTGTTCTCTGGGTGAATTTGATTTGTTATTGAACAACTTACGTGAAAAAGTGCGTGTCAATATGGGACAAAAAGCAGAATGTAGTCTAGGTATTATGGATAGCCAGAGCGTACGCTGGGGCGATAATCGTTCTCTTAATGGTATTGATGGGAATAAGAAAATAAAAGGAGTCAAACGTCATGTAGTAGTGGATAAGAATGGTTTTCTATTGGCTGTCATGGTGACAATTGCCTGCGTACATGATAGTAAAGCGGCTTATTTATTAGCGAGATACCTTAGGGAGCTTTGTTGCAATATCAAAATCATATTAACCGATGCCGGTTATCGTGGGGAAATAGCGGACAAGATAAAAACTGCTTTTGGATATATCCTTGAAGTTGTGGTAAGTGGAGATAAGGTAAATGGATTCAAGCCAATTGGAAAAAGATGGATTGTGGAAAGGACATTTTCATGGTTTGACAACTATAGAAGACTCTGCCGAAACTATGAATGGACATTCGATTCGGCAGAGGAAATGGTGAAACTAGCATCTATTAGGATGCTATTGAATAAAATTTAAACAGGCTC
>NZ_QSDP01000247.1:0-897 GCF_003463685.1 Parabacteroides sp. AM58-2XD | reverse complement strand
TTCTATATGATGAAGGAAGCATGTGAAAAACGATCGACTCACATCTTGGATATTCCAGGAAGGAAGTATGCGTTTGATTCCACTACGATTCCTTTATGTTTGGCTACATTCCCTTGGGCGAAGTTCCGTAAGAAAAAAGGTGGAGTTAAGGCTCATGTCCTTTATGACATAGAAGCACAACTTCCAGCCTTTTATACAGTAACTACAGCATCCAGGCATGATTCAACAGAAATGTCCGCAATTAATTATGAGCCAAATGCTTATTATATATTTGACAGAGCGTATGACTCGTTTAAAGAACTTTATCGGATTCATCTTACAGGTTCTTTCTTTGTAGTCAGAGCGAAGTCTAATCTGAAATGCAAGTTCTGTAAATGGAAGCGTAGAATGCCGAAGAATATCCTTTCAGATGCGGAAGTGAAACTGATAGGGTACACTTCTGAAAAGAAGTATCCTGAATCATTCAGAGTCATCCGTTTCTATGATGAAGAGGATGATCGTGAATTCACATTCCTGACGAATGCCAAACACATATCTGCACTTGATGTTGCCAATCTTTATAAGAAAAGATGGTTCGTGGAACTTTTCTTCAAATGGCTGAAACAACACCTTAAGATAAAAAGGTTATGGGGTACTACCGAGAATGCGGTTCGAATACAGATTAGTGTTGCTATCATCACCTATTGTTTAGTAGCTATTGTACAATATGATATGCAACTGAATCGTTCAACTTATGAGGTCTTGCAGATTCTTAGCATCTCATTAACAGATAAAACGCATTTACAAGAGCTGTTTAATAAGACTAATTTCAATGATGTCAAAGAACAATTTAATCCCCTTATTCCGGGATTATTTGATTAATTAATAACTCGTCCCGATTTTAACGGGACACTAGTG
>NZ_QSDP01000246.1:0-903 GCF_003463685.1 Parabacteroides sp. AM58-2XD | reverse complement strand
AAAAAAGAACTAGATATAAAGAAAAATGAAATTGAGGCAAATAAAAAAGATTTAGAGAAATTAGATGAATTAGAACATGAGATTGATGGTCTCAGTACTGAACTAAAACAAATTAAGTATACTTTACTTAAAAATTCTAGTAGTGGGAAAAAGATAGCCGATTTAGCTCAAAAATTCATCCCCAACAATAAAGAGGCTCTTATCGATGAAAAGCTTTACAAGGCAATGGAAAAAGACATAAGAAGTATTTACCCTAAATATAAAGCTCTGATTCTTGAGTTTTATCCCGAAATATCAATATCAGAATGGCAATATTGTTGTTTGCTCATATTTGGCTTGGACAATAAATCTGAGTCAAGATTACTATGTGTCGCCCCCCAATCAGTAAGGACCAGACGACTTCGATTAAGAAAAAAGCTTGGTATAGAACTAGAGGATATGTCAATATACGAATACCTCATTGATAAGATAATTTAATACATTTAGATCTGTAATTGTTATCATTAACTATGCCGCATACATCATGCGCGATAAAACGCTGATATTCAGGAAGCAAATGCATACTGGTTTTAGATTAAAAAACGCTAAGATTTTTGATTGATAGTTTACCTTTGCACAATAACAATCAATTAAATTAAGAGTTTATGAAAAGTTTCAAATTAGGGTCAATCATTGTTTTGACATTACTGTTTTCAATTCCTTCATTCGCTAGACACAGAATACATTTCCCACATTGTTGGGATCAGAGCTACAAAAGTATTATTAAAGAACCTATTCCTTTTGAAGCTATTTTTGAAGACAGCGATAATAGTATTCAACTATGTTCAATAAAAAAGCTGAAGGGTTAACTGTTCAAATATCTGATAACAAAGGAATTAAAATATTCAATGAAACCTTCAATGC
>NZ_QSDP01000245.1:0-919 GCF_003463685.1 Parabacteroides sp. AM58-2XD | reverse complement strand
TCAGACCGGGAAGAAAGTTTCCACGAGCAAGGAAAGGAAGGCCCAATTGTAAAAACTATACTCTAACTAATTACAAAAGAGCACTATGAACCTTAAATTGATGACATTGGGTTGAAACCAACGGCAAAAGAGAGCCTGCGGCACGAGGCTTGCCTCGTTTAAAGATAGCGTAAATAGCTCATTTCTTTCTAGTATTGACATATTTTCTCAATGTCTCTTCGCGATCTTTATCATTCTTATCATTATTTTGTCACTGAAGAATCCGGCTGTCTGCTGGTAGGCTTCAGGGAGTATTCCGTTACTTTCATTGTGAAAGAGGTATGGAATAAAGAACCTGTCGGCTTGCCGGAAGTGGACAGACTGTATACTGAAATGCAGCGAATCGGAGAAATGTGCGGCTGCAACCAGTTCCGTATCCTGGCTCACGGTGGCTATCTGCCGGAGGCACTTTCCTTTGAACTGCATGGACTGACTGTTTCGGATGATAGCTATTTGAGGAGTTTGGAAACGGGAAAGCATATAGAACTGTTTTCACATAATGAAGCGGCTTACCGGGCTATTGAGGAAGGATTCAAAACGAACAGGATCGGAGCGGTTGTACAGGCGACCGGAACAGGAAAATCCTATCTGATTGCCCGTTATATCGTCAATCATTCGGAAGATGATATAGTGGTTATCGCTCCCAACGTTACGATCATTGCCGAGATCAAAAAAGCAATTGGCAGGACAATGCCGCATGTTGCCTACCGGACTTTTCAGGCATTAGTTCTGAATCGCGGAACAGTGGGTGAACTCAAAGCGGATCATATCATTATCGACGAGTTCCATCATTTCGGAGCGGAGGTATGGGGACAGGCTGTACAGGAAGTAATAGATAACAATCCGGAAGCCCGTGTACTGGGAATGTCGGCCACTCCAA
>NZ_QSDP01000244.1:0-942 GCF_003463685.1 Parabacteroides sp. AM58-2XD | reverse complement strand
ACTAAGAGAAAAGTTCGGATGTCCGGGTAGCCGCCTGGGGCAAAGTAATCCCGCTGCCCGCATATGTGTGTTATACGATGTTATGAATCATCTAGCTATAAAAGGTCTGTTTCAGCCTTATGCCGAATCGGAAGAGAAAGTCGTTTTGGATGTGTTGGAAGGATTGGAGTTAAGCCCATCTCTTTTGCTTTTCGACAGGGGCTATCCTAGTTATTGGCTCATGTATTGTCTGATAAACAGGCAGACTCATTTTGTCATGAGGGTTCCAAGTAATGCCAATAGAACAGTTAAGGCATTTATTGAATCGGATTTATCGGATATAACTGTAGACATTTATCCCTCCTATAAATCATTGGCTAAATTGAAGCAAATGGGTATCTGGATATCCCAAACAACTCCGTTAAAAATCCGTTATGTAAAAGTAATGCTTGACACAGGAGAAGTTGAAGTTCTGGCCACTAACCTGTATGATTCTTCTTTATATACAATAGCAGACCTTAAAAAAGTTTATTTTATGCGCTGGGGAATCGAAACGTTCTATGGATATGTCAAGGAAGAACTCCAGCTAGGTCAGTTCAGTGGCATACGGGATATCTGTATAAGACAGGACTTTGCGGCCAATCTGTTTTTATTCAATTTGCAGAGTCTGATTGAGAAACAATGTGAACCTTATATTGAACAAGTTTGCAAAACAAGAATATACAAATATAAGGTTAACAAAAATATAAGCTGGGCATCCATGAAGTACGGAGTTGTGAAACTATTTCTTTTTCGAAATACAAACTCTGTACTCATGGAGTTGCAACATCTATTTGAAAAGCATTTGGTGCCCATCAGACCGGGAAGAAAGTTTCCACGAGCAAGGAAAGGAAGGCCCAATTGTAAAAACTATACTCTAACTAATTACAAAAGAGCACTATGAACCTTAAATTGATGACATTG
>NZ_QSDP01000243.1:0-951 GCF_003463685.1 Parabacteroides sp. AM58-2XD | reverse complement strand
CAGGAACAGGCAGTATCTTATAATACCAAGCCATAGACAAAGACAGTTCATGGAACAGGTTTCCCTTGAAATAGACCTCTACCGTATCGAGCATCTCTTCGGGACGTATCGGAGTGGCCGACATTCCCAGTACACGGGCTTCCGGATTGTTATCAATTACTTCCTGTACAGCCTTTCCCCATACCTCCGCTCCGAAATGATGGAACTCGTCGATAATGATATGATTCGCTTTGAGTTCATCCACTGTACCGCGATTCAGGACTAATGCCTGGAAAGTCCGGTAGGCGACATGCGGCATTGTCCTGCCAATTGCTTTTTTGATCTCGGCAATGATCGTAACATTGGGAGCGATAACCACTATATCATCTTCCGAATGATTGACGATATAGCGGGCAATCAGGTAAGACTTTCCTGTTCCGGTCGCCTGTACAACGGCTCCGATCCTGTTCGTTTTGAATCCTTCCTCAATAGCCCGGTAAGCCGCTTCATTATGTGAAAACAGTTCTATATGCTTTCCCGTCTCCAGACTTCTCAGATAGCTATCATCCGAAACAGTCAGTCCATGCAGTTCAAAGGAAAGTGCCTCCGGCAGATAACCGCCATGAGCCAGGATACGGAACTGGTTACAGCTACACATTTCCCCGATACGCTGCATTTCAGTATACAACTTGTCCACTTCCGGCAAGCCGACAGGTTCCTTATTCCATACCTCTTTTACAATGAAAGTAACGGAATCCTCCCTGAAGCCTACCAGCAGACAGCCGGATTCTTCAGTGACAAAATAATGATAAGAATGATAAAGATCGCGAAGTGACATTGAGAAAATATGTCAATATTAGAAGTAATTGAACCTACTTTTCCCTTGATGGAAAAGTAGGCAAAAGATCAAGGCTACACCTGCTTCGCTACTGCGCATCCTCCGTTCGCTGTCGTCTGTGAACTCGCTTCGCT
>NZ_QSDP01000242.1:0-1003 GCF_003463685.1 Parabacteroides sp. AM58-2XD | reverse complement strand
TCATTGGACTTTAGTCCCATTTCTTACAGTTTTCTATCTAAGAGAAATGTGGCTGAAGCCAAAAGAGAGAAACAACTTGTAAACCGTCAGCTGAAGCAGACGGCAAATGAACCTGTAATAGTCAAGTGACTCTGATTATGGTGATTGTATGGGCGGGAATATGACACACCCCCTTCCCCCTCTCAAGAGGGGAGCCAGTTACAACCAGTTGCTATAAACAAACACTCATTTCTGATAAAATACGATACATCAATAACAATTATATAATAAATGAATTAATAGTAACAATTAAATATCAAACATCATGATCAAATTAACAAACCTCGAAAAGATCTACCGTACGAAGGAGATCGAAACAGTAGCTTTGGAGAATGTGAACCTGGATATCCAGAAAGGCGAATTTCTGAGCATCATGGGCCCCTCCGGTTGCGGAAAGTCCACCTTGCTGAACATCATCGGACTGTTGGACGCCCCGACAGCCGGTACGGTCGAGATCGCCGGAACCAATACGGTCAGTATGAACGACAAACAACTGGCCGCCTTCCGTAACAAGACACTCGGTTTCGTCTTCCAATCCTTCCACCTGATCAATTCGCTGAACGTACTGGATAACGTAGAACTCCCGCTGCTCTACCGTAACGTCTCTTCTTCCGAACGCCGCAAGGCTGCTGAAGCCGTTCTCGAAAAGGTAGGCCTGAGCCACCGCATGCGCCACTTCCCGACACAGTTGTCCGGCGGTCAGTGCCAGCGTGTAGCCATCGCCCGTGCCATCGTTGGGACCCCCGAGATTATCCTGGCGGATGAGCCGACCGGTAACCTGGATTCAAAGATGGGTATCGAGGTCATGGACATCCTCCACCGCCTGAATAAGGAAGACGGCCGCACCATCGTGATGGTAACCCACAACGAAGCGCAGGCACAGCAGACGAGTCGCACGGTGCGCTTCTTCGACGGCAGACAAGTTCAATAGGATTGTTACTTTTCTCTTGATAGAAAAGTAACC
>NZ_QSDP01000241.1:0-1135 GCF_003463685.1 Parabacteroides sp. AM58-2XD | reverse complement strand
AGATCCATTATACAGTAAATACAATGTATTATTTCATTATCAATATATTTACGCAATAAATTTTCATTAAAAAATCCTAGTTGAAAACAATTATTAGGAGGTATTGGAATTGTATCATTTGCAAAAGATTTATTAACAATCTTCAAACCATAAACCTTACTTTTTTCATTTGCGACCTGTCGTATATATTCCTGCTTTTTTGATTCTGAAACACGAGTTATATTCTTAAGATCAATCAATGCTCTGTCCTCATTTTTGGTCACCAACGAAGTTATTAACAATGTATTACCTTGTATATCCCTACGTAATACCTCAATATAAGGTTCTTGTACTTCCATTGGCTGTTCAATAGATAGTCCATAAAGATAATCACGAATATGTTGTTCTATATTTTTTTCCAATACAAATTTAGATAATGGCATTAGACCTTCAGACTCTATATCTATCATTCTATATGAATCAGCTGAAGCCATAGAAGACATCCAACTACTTAAATCGATATTAACCTGTGTCAAACCCTGAGGAGAAGAAAAAGTTGGAAAAGATAAATTTCCTCCTATTGCTTTGACCGATAAAGTCATATTTGTTATTTTATTAGACATTTTAGTCTCATCATAATAATGAAGGCCTATTCCTAAATTCGCACTACCACTTACATCTTTTTTAGGTCCATATGAAGCATTTATATCATTCTCAATATTTTTCTCCTTAGTTTCTACCAAATCAGATGAGCTATATATCCCAGAATATATAGCCGAAACTCGTCCCCCTGTATAAAAATCTTTTAAAACTAAAGCACCATACTCTTTTACAAATTCTGCCATAGTTATTGAATACAATTCATTTCTAAATGAAGGATTCAAATATCCCAATTTTATCATATTCAAAGCATTAGAACTTGTTTCTAAAATATACTTTTTACCGAGAACCTCTGCATTGAATTCACCATATACTCTATTTGTTTCATTAGCAACATCTTTTCCATATATATTTTCGATAGTACCTTTATTTCCAATAGAAAATAATTTCAAAATTTAGGCTTACACCATGAGTTACTTTTTCAGAATCCTTTAGGCTTACACCATGAGTTACTTTTTCAGAATCCTTTGATTATGCGAATATCTATCAAAATCGC
>NZ_QSDP01000240.1:0-1136 GCF_003463685.1 Parabacteroides sp. AM58-2XD | reverse complement strand
AAGAAACTATTTTTAGTAAACAGTGCGTTGGTAAGGTAAGGTTAGATTGGATGAAAAAACAAAAATGATATTTTTCATATGAAGAATAGGAGTTTTTTGTTTCTCTTGTCATCTATTAAATAAAAGACATAGAATAATGAACAATAATACAGATAAAATAGAGGATCTATTAAGTAGGACACGATTTAAATCGCTTCCGTTTAATGAAACGGAAATGTACGAACTCTTAAATGAGAGGATAGATAAACCGCTCATTATATCTTATTTTCAAAAAGATAATAACCGATGGAAATATTTGTTTGTCGCTGCATCTTTAGCCTTACTTATAGTTTTGTCCATACATCTAATAGGCAATGAACCAAAGCAAACGCTTGTTTATTATGAAACAACGGCAGTGCCAGACGCAAAAACAAAAATAATTTTACCCGATAGCAGTGTGGTTTGGCTAAATGCTAATGCCTGTTTGCGTTATCCGCGGGAGTTTTTAGGACAGCAACGAGAAGTAGAGATAAACGGAGAAGCCTTTTTTGAAATCCGTAAGGATGAAAATAAGCCTTTTATTGTGCAATCTGATGGGATAAACATACGGGTACTGGGAACTTCTTTTAATGTTGTTGCGCCAAAAAGTTCAGATATAGTAGAAGTCACTTTACTGAATGGCTGTATCGCTTTATTTAAGGAATTCAATCGCTCTGAGATTGCAGATAAAATTTTACATCCGGGGCAACGGGCGCTTTTCCATAAATCCAGTAATAAGATGGAAGTTAGTGATATTCGTACTGAGAACTCCATATCTTGGGTGACAAGACAGTTTATATTTAAAGAAAACTCATTGGAAGAAATTTCTGCAGAGTTGGAGCGAGCCTTTCATGTAAAAATACATATAGAAAATGAAACAATGAAGAAGCATACTTTCAATGCTGATTTCACAGATAATGAAACATTGGATGAAATTTTGTCTATCCTTCAGATTGTAGCTCGTTATAAAATAGAAAAGCGGAAAGGTGAGATTTTCCTTAAATAAATATAAATTATCAAAGTATAAAAAAGAAAGCTAATGAACAGTACCTAAAATAAAGAAAAAGAATTGGGAATGTTGACAGCATTCCCAAATTCAGATTGTTAATCGGTAGAAA